>NZ_JAFLNG010000219.1 GCF_017427025.1 Streptomyces sp. FH025 | reverse complement strand
CGGTGACCGGGTGAACCGTCCGCCGCGTCGATCCGAGAGCCTGCCGGGCCGCCGGTCCCCGCTCTCCGCACTGCGCGCCGTCCCCTGGCGCCACGATCTGCCCGCCTCACTGGTGGTGTTCCTGGTCGCCCTCCCGCTCTGCGTCGGGGTGGCCGTCGCCTCCGGCGTCCCGGCCGAACTCGGGCTGGTCACCGGCATCGTCGGCGGCCTGGTGGTCGGCGCCCTGCCCGGCAGCAGCCTCCAGGTCAGCGGGCCCGCCGCCGGGCTGACCGTGCTGGTCGCCGACGCCGTCCAGCGCTTCGGCCCCGGCGCCCTCGGCCTGCTGGTGCTCGGCACCGGCCTGCTCCAACTGGCCATGGGCGCCCTGCGGCTGGGCCGCTGGTTCCGGGCGATCTCCGCCTCCGTGGTGCACGGCATGCTGGCCGGCATCGGGCTCACCCTGCTGTTCGGCCAGCTCTACGCGCTCGCCGACCGCCGGGCCCCTTCCAACGGGCCGGAGAAGATCATCGGACTGCCCGCCCTGCTCGCCGACGTGCTCACCGCCGCCGCGAACCCGAGCGCCGTCGCCCTCGGGCTCGGCACCCTGCTGGTGCTCATCGCGTGGAAGTACCTGCCCGGGCGCCTCGCCCGTACCGTCCCCGCGCCGCTGGCCGCGGTCGGGCTGGCCGCCGCCGTCACCGCCGCGGCCGACCTGCCGGTCGCCCGGGTGCGGGTCGCCGGCCTGTTGGACGTCGTCCACCCGCCCGAGCGCGACGCCCTCGGCGCCCTGGCCGGCGCCGCCGGGCTCGGCACGGTCATCGCCTTCACCCTGATCGCCTCCGCCGAGACGCTGTTCAGCGCCGCCGCCGTCGACCGGATGCACCACGGCCCGCGCACCGACTACGACCGCGAGCTCACCGCCCAGGGCCTCGGCAACACCGTCTGCGGGCTGCTCGGCGCACTGCCGATGACCGCGGTCATCGTGCGCAGCGCGGCCAACGTCCAGGCGGGCGCCCGCACCAAGGCCTCGCGCTTCCTGCACGGGCTCTGGCTGCTGTCGTTCACCGTGCTGCTGCCCGGTGTGCTCGGGCTCGTCCCGCTCACCGCGCTGGCCGCCGTGCTGGTGCACGCCGGGGCGAAGCTCGTACCGGTGCGCCGGATCGTCGCGCTGTGCCGGGGGCACTGGGGCGAGGCGCTGGTGCTCGGGGTGACGGCGGTGGCGATCATCGCCACCGACCTCTTCGAGGGGGTGCTGATCGGGATCGGGCTGGCGGTGGTCAAGTCCGCCTGGCAGACCTCCCACCTCCAGATCGCGGTGGAGGAGCTGGTGCTGCCGACCGGGCAGCCGCTGCACCGGGTGCGGCTCAGCGGCAACGCCACCTTCCTGCGGCTGCCCCGGCTGCTGGACACCCTGGAACGGCTGCCCGGCGACCGGCCGGTGGAGCTGGACTGGTCCGGGCTGCGCCACCTGGACCACGCCTGCACGGTGGCCCTCGCCTCCTGGGCCGCCCAGCACCGGGCCCGCTCCACCGCCCCGCTGGCCGTCGAACCGCCCCTGCCCACCGTGGCCTGACGGCCGGTAGGCGGCCTAGCCTGGTCGCGGGTTCGGGCCCGAACCCGCGACCAGTGCCGTCGACGCAAGGAGCGCAGAACCGTGATCGCAGCCTTTTCGGTCACCCCGCTGGGGATCGGCGAGGACGTGGGGGAGGCGGTGGCCGCCGCCGTCCGGGTGGTTCGGGCGAGTGGCCTGCCGAACCGCACGGACGCCATGTTCACCAGCATCGAGGGGGAGTGGGACGAGGTGATGCCGGTCATCCGGGAGGCGATCGAGGCGGTGAAGGCCTACAGCGACCGGGTGAGCACGGTCATCAAGATCGACGACCGGGCCGGGGTCACCGACGGCCTCACCGCCAAGGTCGCCTCGGTCGAGCGGTACCTGGCCGAGGAAGGCTGAGCTCAGACCGCCGAGGTCGGCCGGGCGGTGGGCTCGGCCGACCGGGCCTGCGGGGAGCGGGCCAGGAGCCGGTCCAGGGCGTACGGGCCGGAGCCGAGCACCGCGATGCTCAGGAACGCCCAGCAGAACAGCACCGAGAGCTCGCCGCCGTTCTGCAACGGCAGCAGCGCGTGCTCCTGGTGGACGGTGAAGTAGGCGTACGCCATGGAGCCGGAGCAGAGCAGTGCGGCGGTCCTGGTGCCGGCACCGAGCAACACCAGGGCGCCGCCGACCAGTTGGATCAACGCGGCCCACCAGCCGGGCCACTGGCCGACCGGGACGGAGCCGCCTCCCTTGGCGCCGCCCAGGACGCCGAACAGCGAGGAGACGCCGTGGCAGGCGAAGAGCAGTCCGATGACGACCCGATAGGCCGTCAGCACGATCGGGCGGACGGCGTCGGCCGCCTCGCGGGGGGACGGGGGAAGGTGTGCGGGCATGCTGGAACTCCTCCTGTGGGGGGAAGGAGGGATGGGGGCGCCAGGGTAGCGTTGGTCTAGTCCAGTTGGCAATGCTCCGTCAGCTACCGGTCTGGACCAATATTCGCCCTTTTTTGACTGATCGGTTCAGAACGGGCTAACGTCCCCGTATGGCGAGAACGAAGGAATTCGACCCGGACGCGGCACTGCAGGCGGCCCTGGAGCTGTTCTGGTCGCGCGGCTACGAGGCCACCTCGATGGCCGACCTGGTCGAGAGGCTCGGCATCGCCCGGGCCAGCATCTACGCCACCTTCGGCAGCAAGCGCGAGCTGTACCAGCGCGCGCTGGACCGCTACTGCGAACAGCGGGATCCGGCCCAGCTGCTCGCGCTGTCCCGGCCGGGGCCGGTGCTGCCGGCCGTCCGGGAGCTGGTGCTCGGATACGCGAGCGCGGACGCCGAGGAGCGCGGGCGTGGCTGTTTCGTCACCAACACGGCGGTCGAACTCGCCCCGCACGACGCGGAGGCGGCTCGCCGGGTGGGTGCCAGCTTCGACCACCTGGAGACGGCGCTGACCGGCGCGCTGCTGCGTGCCGAGGCGCAGGGCGAACTGCCTGCCGGGCGGGATCCGCGGGCGCTGGCCCGGATGCTGATGGTGCTGCTGCAGGGCATACGGGTGGTGGGAAAGACGGCCGACGGCGCGACCCGGGCGCGGGTCGCCGCCGAGCAGGCGCTGGCCCTGCTGGACTGACCGGCGGTGCGGCGAGCCGCCGGATTCCTTTGTCGTCCTTGACTGCTTCTTGCCGTCCCCTCATGCCCCTTCAGTGTCTCTTCAGGTCCTCATTCTGGACCGATCGATCGTTATAACAGAGCACCACCAGAACGCACCACTCGAATCAAGGAGTTCACCTCATGAGCACGCGTTTCGCCGACAAGTCCGTCCTGGTCACCGGCGGTGGCAGCGGCATCGGGCGGGCCGTCGCGCTCGCCTTCGCCCGGGAGGGCGCCCGGGTCGCCGTGGCCGGCCGCACCGCCGGCCCGCTCGCCGAGACCGTCGAGCTGATCGGGCGGGCCGGCGGCAAGGCGGTCGCGCTGACCGGCGATGTGACGAACACTCAGGACGCCGCCCGGCTCGTCCGCGAGACGGTCGAGCACTTCGGCGGACTGGACGTCGCCGTCAACAACGCCGGGGTGCTCGGCGGCCTCGGCCCGGTGGCCGACATCGACGAGGCCGACTTCCAGCGGGTGTTCGACATCAACGTGACCGGCACCCTGCTCGCGATGAAGCACCAGATCGGCCACATGCGGGCCCACGGCGGCGGCGCGATCGTCAACGTCTCCTCCAGCCTCGGCTTCCACAAGCGGCTTGAGGGCGTCGGCGCCTACGCCGCGAGCAAGGCCGCCGTCACCGTGCTCACCCGCGCCGCCGCCCGCGACCACATCGGCGAGGGCGTGCGGATCAACGTGGTCAGCCCCGGCCCGGTGGAGACCGCCATGTCGGGCCGGCCCGGCGAGAGTGCCGAGGCGAAGGCCGAGCGGATGGCGGCGGAGGTCCCCCTCGGCCGGACCGGCGCGGTCGAGGAAGTGGCCGCCGCGGTGCTGTACCTCGCCTCGCCGGAGGCGGGCTTCACCGTGGGCGCCGACCTGGTGCTGGACGGCGGCATCACCGCCTAGTCCCGCGAACAGTCCCACGAACATTCTCATAGAGCGGCCTCAACAACCGGGCGACAACCGGTCGTTGAGGCCGCTTCGTGGTTTCAGCGCGCCCAGACGCGTCTCGGTCCTTGCTCGGGAACGCCCGTCCGCGCACGACCGGCCGAATCTGACGCGAACGCGTAAGCCCGCGGACACCGGTTGATCACCATGAGGTTTCCGCGCCGTCGATCGGGCAAGACACGGTTTCGGCCGGAACCGACATACGAAAGGCGGACGCGCGACCGATGCCGACCGCACCGCACCCCGCGACCCAGCCGGGCCGCCGAAGCCGCTGGGGCGAACACGGGCTCGCCTGGGCCTTCCTGCTGCCCTCCCTGGTGGTCTTCGTCCTCTTCATCGGCTACCCGCTGGGACGAACGATCTACCTGAGCGGGCACGCCAACGACCTCTTCGGCGCGCCCTCCCGCTTCGTCGGACTGAAGCACTACAGCGACTTGCTGGGCTCGGCCGACTTCGGCCGGACGCTGGTCACCACGGCCCTGTTCACCCTGCTCACCGTGGTGCCCGGGGTGCTCGGCGCGCTGGCGCTGGTGCTGCTGCTGGAGAACCGGATCCGCGGCGTACGGCTGCTGCGCTCCGCGTTCGCGCTGCCCTTCGCCTTCTCGGTGGCCAGCGCCTCGGTGGTCTTCGCGGTGTTCTTCAACCCCGCCAGCGGGGTGCTCAACGGTCTGCTCTCGCACGTCGGCCTCGGTCCGATCGGCTGGCTCACCGACTCCCGGTACGCGCTGTTCTCGCTGGCCCTCACCACGGTCTGGATGAACCTCGGCTACAACGTGCTGGTGCTCTCCGCGGGCATCGGCTCGATCCCGGGGGAGATCCTGGAGGCGGCCCGCATCGACGGCGCCGCCGGCCTGCGGCTGGCCCGCTCGATCACCGTCCCGATGCTCGGCCCGAGCCTGTTCTTCCTGACCGTGGTCTCCACCGTCCACGCACTGCAGAGTTTCGGCCAGATCCACATCCTCACCAAGGGCGGGCCGGACGGCGCCACCCGGACCCTCGTCTACTCCGTCTACGAGAAGGCCTTCGCCTACAACTCCAGCGACTTCGGCATGGCGAGCGCCCAGGCCGTGGTGCTGCTGGTGGTCGTCCTCGCCTGCACGGCCGTCCAGTTCGGCGTCCTGGAGCGGAAGGTGCACTACGCATGAGCACTGTCGTCACCGAGGCGGAAACCGGGGCCGGGGCCGAGGCGCCCCGCCCTCGCACCCGGGTGCTCGCCGGGCGATCCCCGCGCGAACTGCTCGGCCGCGCCGCCGTCCACCTGCTGCTCGCCGTCGCCCTCGTCACCGTGGCCTTCCCGGTGTACTACGCGATCGCCGGCGCCTTCATGGAGCCGTCCGAACTCTCCTCCTACCCGCCGGCCCTGGTGCCGCACTCGGTCACCGGGCGGAACTTCTCCGGCGCCGTGGACGCCATCCCGCTGGCCCGCCAGTACGCCAACTCGGCGATCGTGGCCACCGCCATCACCCTGGCCCAGCTGTTCACCTCGATCCTGGCCGCGTACGCCTTCGTCTTCCTGCCGCTGAAGGCGCGGGCCGCGGTGTTCGGGGCGTTCCTGGCGACGCTGATGGTCCCGTGGGAGGCCATCATCATCCCCAACTACCTGACGCTGTCGGACTGGGGCCTCGGCAACACCTACTTCGGCCTGGTGCTGCCCTTCCTCGCCTCCGGCTTCGGCACCTTCATGCTGCGCCAGTCCTTCCGGCAGCTGCCCGGCGAACTGCGCGACGCCGCCCGGATCGACGGCGCCGGGCACTGGCGCTTCCTGTGGCGGATCGTCGTCCCGCTCAACAAGCCGGCCCTGGCGGCGCTGTCGATCTACGTCTTCCTGTCCGCCTGGAACCAGTACTTCTGGCCGCTCATCATCACCCGCACGGCGAACATGCAGACCCTGCAGATCGGCCTCACCTCGCTGCGCGACTCCGAGATGGCCGACCCCGGCCTGATCCTGGCCGGAGTCGTGCTCTCCCTGCTGCCCACCCTCGCCCTGGTGGTCTTCGGCCAGCGCTTCATCGTCCGCGGCCTCACCGCGGGCGCGGTCCGCTGACCCGCTCCCGCCCGATCGTCCGTTCCCGTCCGGTACGTCCCGGTACGTCGCAAAGAAAGAGAACCCTCGTGAACAAGAGTGCACGCGCGCTCGCGGCCCTGCTGGTGGCCGGCCTGTCCCTGACCGCCTGTAGCTCGGGCGGCTCCGGCTCCGGCTCGGGTGCCGCCTCCGACGCCGGCGCGCCCGGCGCCCAGGCGCTGGACCAGGCCTCCGGCGTGACCGGCGTCGAGTTCTGGCACTCGATGACCGGCAAGAACGCCGAGGTGCTGAACGGCCTGGTCAGCCAGTTCAACGCCGCCCACCAGGGCAAGATCGAGGTCAAGGCGCAGTTCCAGGGCAAGTACGACGAGCTGGTCGCCAAGTACAAGGCCTCGGTGCAGCAGAAGAGCACCCCCGCCCTGGTGCAGGTCTACGACATCGGCACCCGCTTCATGATCGACTCCAGGCAGACCGTCCCGGCGCAGGCCTTCGCCGACAAGGACGGCTACTCGCTGAACGACCTCGACCCCAACATCCGCAACTACTACTCGGCGAACGGCAAGCTGGTCTCGATGCCGTTCAACTCCTCGATGCCGCTGCTGTACCTGAACACCGACGCCTTCAAGGAGGCCGGCCTCGACCCGGCCCAGCCGCCCAAGGACCTCAACGAACTGGCCGACGTCGCCAAGAAGCTGACCAAGAAGGACGCCGACGGCAAGACCGTCCGCTACGGCTTCGGCGCCGCCATCTACGGCTGGTTCGTCGAGCAGCTGCTCGCCGAGTCCGGCACGATGTACTGCGACAAGGACAACGGCCGCAGCGACAAGGCGGGCAAGGTCGTCTTCGACTCCGCCCAGGGCGCGCAGATCGTCCAGTGGTGGGCCGACCTGGTCAAGGGCGGCTACGCGGCCAACACCGGCCGCACCACCGACGACGCCCAGGCCGCGTTCAAGGCCGGGACGGTCGCGATGCACCTGGAGTCCACCGGCGTGCTGCGCAGCTACACCGAGGCCGCCAAGTTCGGCGTCGGCACCGCGGCCTTCCCCAAGGTCACCGCCGCCGACCAGGGCGGCCCGGTGATCGGCGGCGCCTCGCTGTGGATCAGCGGCCCCGGCCACTCGGACGCCGAGAAGCGCGCCGCCTGGGAGTTCGAGAAGTTCGTCGCCGCCCCCGAGCAGCAGGCCGTCTGGCACACTGGCACCGGCTACTTCCCGGTGAACACCAAGTCCCTGGACGACCCCAAGGACAAGGAGTGGGTGGCCAAGTACCCGCAGTTCCAGACCGCCATCGAGCAGCTCAAGGCCACCAAGCCCACCCCGGCCACCGCGGGCTGCCTGCTCGGCGTGATGCCGCAGGCCCGCAAGGGCGTGGAGACCGCCATCGAGCAGACCATCGCCGGCACCAAGTCCGCCCAGCAGGCCCTGGCCGACGCGGCCAAGGAGATCCAGCCCGCGATCGAGAGCTACAACAGCTCGGTGAACTGAACCCCGTACGGTCGACGGCCCGCCCGGCGCGCAGGCGCCCGGCGGGCCGTCGCCGTCGCACGGCTACGCGGAGATCGCCTCGCCGTCCTCGGGCAGCGCGCAGGCGGCGGCGAGCTCGTCCAGCGACAGGTCGAGCGCGTACGCCAGGGCCGCGATGGTGAAGAACGACGGCGTAGGCGCCCGGCCCGTCTCGATCTTCCGCAGCGTCTCCGCCGAGACGCCGGCCACCGCCGCCACCTCGACCATGCTGCGCTCACCACGCGCCTCGCGCAGCAGCGCCCCGAAGCGCTCCCCACGCTCGCGCTCCCACGGGGTCAGCGGAGTCCTCACCATGCCGTCGAGTCTACGGCGTGCCACCAGCCCGCCGCCGCGCCCTCCGCCGCCATCGCCCACCCCGCCTCGACCGTGATACAAATACCGGTATAAGAATTGGATCCAGGGGAGAGATGCACCATGGTCGAACTCAAGTCGGACGCCGCCCTCGCCGCGATGCGCGAGGCCGGACGGGTGGTGGCCAACGCGCTGGCCGCCGTACAGCGGGAGGCCGCGGTCGGCGTCAGCCTGCTGGAGCTGGACGAGGCCGCGCGGGGCGTGCTGAAGGCCGCCGGGGCGCGCTCGCCGTTCCTCGGCTACCGGCCGTCCTTCGCGCCCGTGCCCTTCCCCGCCGTCATCTGCGCCTCCGTCAACGACGCCGTCGTGCACGGCGTTCCGGACGGCTACCGGCTGCGCGACGGCGACCTGGTGAGCATCGACTGCGGCGCCGTCCTCGACGGCTGGGCCGGCGACGCCGCCGTGAGCTTCACCGTCGGCACCGCCCGGCCCGAGGACACCGCGCTGATCGACGCCACCCGGCGCGCCCTCGACGCCGGGATCGCCGCCGCCGTGGTCGGCCACCGGGTCGGGGACATCGGCCACGCCGTCGGCACCGTCGCCCGGGCCGGACGGTACGGGATGCTCGAAGGCTTCGGCGGGCACGGCATCGGACGGCGGATGCACGAGGACCCGCACGTGCCCAACGAGGGCCGCCCCGGCCGGGGTTACCCGCTGCGCCCGGGCCTCGTCCTGGCCATCGAGCCGATGCTGACCGCGGGCGGCCGCGACGACCACCACACCGACCCGGACGGCTGGACCCTGCGCACCACCGACGGCAGCCGCGCCGCCCACATCGAGCACACCGTCGCCATCACCGAGGACGGTCCCCGCATCCTCACCCTCCCGTAGGCCCTGGCCGGCGGTCGCTAGGCTCGGCGCCATGACCAAAGGTGTGATGTTCGACTTCTCCGGCACCCTGTTCCGCGTCGTCTCCACCGCCGAGTGGCTGGCGGCCCACGCCGCCGCCGACGGCCTGGACCTGTCGGCCCGCGAGCAGGCCGAACTCGTCCTCCGCCTGGAGGAGTTCGGGGCCCTGCCCGGCGGGGTGGCCCCGCGCCACATCCCGCCGGAGGTCCAGGCGGCCTGGGACACCCGGGACCTGACCCCCGAGACGCACCGCGGCGCGTACACCGCGCTGACCCGCGCCGCCCGGCCGCCGGCCGCGCTGGACGTCGACGCCCTCTACGACAGTCACATCGCGCCCGGGAGCTGGCGCCCCTACCCGGACACCGCCCCCGTGCTGCGGGAGCTGCGCCGCAGGGGCGTGCCGGTCGCCGTGGTCAGCAACATCGGCTGGGACCTGCGCCCGGTCTTCCGCGCCCACGGCCTGGACGAGCTGGTCGACACCTTCGTGCTCTCCTTCGAGGTCGGCGCCCAGAAGCCCGACCCGGTGATCTTCGAGACCGCCGCCGGGCGGCTCGGCCTGGCCCCGGCCGACCTGCTGATGGTCGGCGACGACCGCACCTGCGACGGCGCGGCGACCGCGCTCGGCTGCGCCTTCCACCACGTGGCGCACCTGCCCGTCGAGCAGCGCCCGGACGCCCTGACCGCGGTGCTGGCGGGGCTGCCGGAGGGGTGACGGGCTCCGCGCACCCGCCGGGCGGCGATCAGGCGTGCCGTTGCCGCCGGGAGACGAGCGCCGCCGCCCGGGGGTGGTCGGCGGCGGCGATCAGGGCGGCCAGCCCGGTGGTGACCGGCACCGAGGCGACCAGCCCGATGCTGCCGACCAGGGTGCGGGCGATCTCCTCCGCGACCTGCTCGCTGGTGGCCACCGACAGCACCTCCCGGTGGGCGATCGAGAACAGCAGGAGCAGCGGCAGCGCGGCGCCCGCGTAGGCGAGCACCAGGGTGTTGACGGTCGAGGCGATGTGGTCGCGCCCGATCCGCATGCCGGTCCGGTACAGCCTGCGGGCGCCCATCGTCGGGTCGGCCTGGTGCAGTTCCCAGACCGCCGAGGTCTGGGTGACCGTCACGTCGAACAGCACGCCCAGCGAGCCGATCACGAACCCGGCCAGCAGCAGGCCGCGGACCTCGATGCCGGGGTAGAGGTCGTGGATCAGTCCGGTCTCCTCCGAGGTGTTCCCGGTCAGGTGCGCCCAGGAGGCGAACACCAGGCTCAGCACCCCGATCAGCACCAGCGACACCAGGGTGCCGAGCACCGCCACGGAGGTCCGGGCGGACAGTCCGTGGCACAGGTAGAGGGCGATCAGCATGATCGCGCCGGCGCCGACGATCGCCACCAGCAGCGGGTCCGCGCCGCGCAGGATGGCGGGCAGGATGAACAGCGACAGCACCGCGAAGCTGATCGCCAGCGCGACCAGCGCGGTCACCCCGCGCCAGCGCCCGACCACCACCACGGCGACCGCGAACAGCCCGGCCAGCACGCCCATCGGCAGGTTCCGGTCCACGTCCACCACGCTGTACCGCAGCTCCGCCGGAGCGTAGGGCGCGTACGTCAGCACGACCCCCTGGCCCAGCTCGTAGTGCCGGGTCTCGGACGGGTGGACGACCACGGTGAAGGCACGGCCCCGGTCCGGGCCGTCGGTGACCTCGACGGTGTCCTGCCGACAGGTGCCCCGGTCGGCACCGGAGGTCCCGGCGGTCCTGGCGGGACCGGTGTCGCCGCAGGGCACCTCCCGGATCGCGGTGACCCGCCCGTGCCGGATCTGCTGGTCGAAGCCGACCCCGGTGTGCTGGTGGGCGGGCACCCCGCCCGGCCAGAGCACCACCAGAGCGGCCACGACGGCCACCGCGAACGGGATCAGCACGGCCGCGATCACCGTGCGCAGGCGCGCGGAGGCCGGCGTGGCCGGCCCGTG
>NZ_JAFLNG010000218.1 GCF_017427025.1 Streptomyces sp. FH025 | reverse complement strand
GCGCTGCGCGGCGGCGTCCCGCATCGCGTACGAGTAGTGGGTGAAGGCGCCCGGGTTGATCACCACGGGCACCTGCCCGTCGGCCGCCTCGTGCAGCCACTCCACCATCTGCTGCTCGGAGTTGGTCTCGTGCACCTCGACCTCGAAGCCGAACTCCTTGCCCAGCGCGGTGCAGCGCTCGACCAGCCCGGCGTACGAGGTGGCGCCGTAGACGTCCGGCTCGCGGCTGCCCAGTCGGCCCAGGTTGGGGCCGTTGAGCACCATCACCCTGGTCACGCCGAGACCTCCGCGTACGCGGCGACCAGCAGGGACGGGTCCGGGCCCTCCAGGACGGAGGTCTTGCCGAGGCCGTCCAGCACGATGAAGCGGATCAGGTCGCCGCGCGACTTCTTGTCGATCTTCATCGCGTCCAGCAGCTTCGGCCAGGCGTCCGCCCGGTAGGTCAGCGGCAGGCCGACCGAGGCCAGCACGGTACGGTGCCGGTCGGCCGTCTCGTCGTCCAACCGCCCGGCCAGGCGGCCGAGTTCGGCGGCGAAGACCATGCCGATGGAGATCGCCGCGCCGTGCCGCCACTTGTAGCGCTCGTTGCGCTCGATGGCGTGGCCGAGGGTGTGGCCGTAGTTGAGGATCTCGCGGCGGCCGGACTCCTTGAGGTCTCCGGAGACCACGTCGGCCTTGACCTGGATGGCCCGGCGGATCAGCTCGACGGTGTGCGGGCCGGCCGGGGTCCTGGCGCCCTCCGGGTCGGCCTCGATCAGGTCGAGGATGGCCGGGTCGGCGATGAAGCCGCACTTGATGACCTCGGCGAGGCCGGAGACGTAGTCGTGCTTGGGCACGGTCTCCAGGGTGCCGAGGTCGGCCAGCACGCCCACCGGCGGGTGGAAGGCGCCGACCATGTTCTTGCCCTCGGCGATGTTGATGCCGGTCTTGCCGCCGACGGCCGCGTCCACCATGCCGAGCAGCGTGGTGGGCATGGAGATCCAGCGCACCCCGCGCAGCCAGGTGGCCGCGACGAAGCCGGCCAGGTCGGTGGTGGCACCGCCGCCGAGGCCGAGGATGACGTCGCTGCGGGTGAAGCCGGTCTGCCCGAGCACCGACCAGCAGTACGCGGCGACCTCGGCGCTCTTCGCCTCCTCGGCGTTCGGCACCTGGAGCACGATCGCCTCGTAGCCCTCGCCGAGCAGGTCCTCGCGGATGGCGTCGGCGGTGGCGGTCAGCGCCTCCGGGTGGATGATCGCGACCCGCTTGGCCCGGGCGCCGATCAGCGGCGCCAGCTCACCGAGCAGCTGGTGCCCGATCAGCACGTCGTACGGGTCGTGGCCGGCGCTGCCGCCGACGTGGATCCTGACGGTGGTGTCAGTCATGGGGGGTCTTCAGCTCCAGTGCTTCCAGTACGGCGTCCGCGACCTGCTCGGGGGTGCGTCCGGCGGTGTCGACCACCACGGTGGCCACGTCGAGGTAGAGGGGGCGGCGGGCCTCCATCAGCTCGCGCCAGCGAGCCCGCGGGTTGACGGCCAGCAGCGGGCGCGGGGCGTCCAGGCCGGTCCGCTTGACCGCGTCGCCCAGCGGGACCTCCAGGAAGACCACCGGCAGCTCCCGCAGCAGCTCACGGGTGGCCTCGGCCAGCACCGCTCCGCCGCCGAGCGCCAGCACCCCGTCGTGCTCCGCCGCGGCCGCGCGCACCGCGCGGACCTCCAGCTCGCGGAAGTGCGGCTCGCCCTCGTCGATGAAGATCTCCGGGATGGGCTTGCCGGCCACCGCCTCGACGTCGGCGTCGGTGTCCCGGAAGGCGACGTCCAGGCGCTCGGCCAGGGCCCGCCCGACGGTGGACTTGCCACTGCCGGGCGGGCCGACCAGCACCACGATCGGAGACGTCATCGGATGATCAGGTGGTCGAGGTAGCCCTGCACGTTGCGGCGGGTCTCGGAGACGTTGTCGCCGCCGAACTTCTCGTTCACCGCGTCGGCCAGCACCAGCGCGACCATCGCCTCGGCGACGATGCCCGCGGCGGGCACCGCGCAGACGTCCGAGCGCTGGTGGTGCGCCTTGGCGGGCTCACCGGTGCGCACGTCCAGGGTCTGCAGCGCCCGCGGCACGGTGGCGATCGGCTTCATCGCCGCGCGCACCCGCAGCACCTCACCGGTGGACAGGCCGCCCTCGGTGCCGCCGGAGCGGCCGGAGGTGCGCTTGACGCCCTCGGGCGTCGGGACGATCTCGTCGTGCGCCTTCGAACCCGGCACCCGGGCCAGCTCGAAGCCGTCGCCGACCTCGACGCCCTTGATCGCCTGGATGCCCATCAGCGCGGCGGCCAGCCGGGCGTCCAGGCGGCGGTCCCAGTGCACGTGCGAGCCGAGGCCCACCGGCAGGCCGTACGCGAGGACCTCGACCACGCCGCCGAGGGTGTCGCCGTCCTTGTGGGCCTGGTCGATCTCGGCGACCATCGCCTTCGACGCGTCCGCGTCCAGGCAGCGCACCGGGTCGGCGTCCAGCCGGGCCTCGTCCGAGGGCAGCGGCAGCACGCCGGCCGGCGCCTTGGCGGCGGCCAGCTCGACCACGTGGGAGACGATCTCGATCCCGGCCACCTCGCGCAGGTACGAGCGGGCGACCGCGCCCAGCGCGACCCGGGCGGCCGTCTCCCGGGCGCTGGCGCGCTCCAGGATCGGCCGGGCCTCGTCGATCGAGTACTTCTGCATGCCGGCCAGGTCGGCGTGGCCGGGCCGGGGGCGGGTCAGCGCCTCGTTGCGGGCCAGGCCCGCCAGCACCTCGGGCTCGACCGGGTCGGCCGACATGACCTGCTCCCACTTCGGCCACTCGGTGTTGCCGACCATGATCGCCACCGGGCTGCCCATGGTCAGACCGTGCCGGACCCCGCCGAGGAAGGTGACCTCGTCCTGCTCGAACTTCATCCGCGCACCACGGCCGTAGCCGAGCCGGCGGCGCGCCAGCGCGTCGGCCACCACGGCGGTGGTGACCGGTACACCGGCGGGCAGGCCTTCCAGCGTCGCGACGAGTGCGGGGCCGTGCGACTCCCCCGCCGTCAGCCAGCGCAACGTACCCAACGGAGCTCCTTCATCAGCGGGCCGGCCCACGGCACCGCCGCGGCCCGCCCAGACGTGCCTTCCGAGTGAATCCTTTCATGCCCCGACGGCCCCTGCGGGCACAGTCCGCGTGACGGACGGCAACGGGTCACGATCCGGCCATCGCTCGGCGCCCTGGGGCTCAGCGCCCGGCCAACGCCTTCTCCCCCGCCTCGCGCATCGCCGCCAGCGGGCCGGGCACCCGCCCGGTGAAGGCCTCGCTCTGCAGCACCGCCTGGTGCACCAGCAGGTCCAGCCCACCGAGGACGGTCGACCCGCGCTCGGCGCAGGCGGCGGCCAGCGCGGTCGGCCACGGGTGGTACAGCACGTCGAACAGCGCCCCCGGCGCGGCGGGCAGCGCGCCCGCGAACGCGTCGGTCGCCCCGACCGGCGTGGTGGAGACGGTCAGCGGCCGCTCCAGCGCCTCGGCGCCGCGCTCCCAGTCGGCGGTGCGGAGCGCGAGGCCCAGCCGCTCGCCCAGCTCGGCCATCTCCCGGGCCCGCTCGGCGCTGCGCACGTAGACCGTCACCTCGCCGGTGCAGATCTGGCCGAGCGCCGCCAGCGCGGAGGAGGCCGTGGCCCCGGCACCCAGGACGGCGGCGGCCGACACCTCGGTGATGCCGCGCTCGCGCAGCGCGTTCACCAGCCCGGGGACGTCGGTGTTGTCCCCGGTGCGGCGCCCGTCGGCGGTGAACACCACCGTGTTCACCGCGTCCACCGAGCGGGCCGTGTCGCTGACCTCGTCGAGCAGCGGGATGATCGCCCGCTTGAGCGGCATGGTCAGCGACAGCCCGGCCCACTCGGCCTCGTCCAGCCCGGCGACGAAGCCGGGCAACGCGGCCTCGTCCACCTCGAACCGGTCGTAGCGCCAGCCGCCCAGCCCGAGCGCCGCGAAGGCGGCCCGGTGCAGGTCCGGCGAGAGCGAGTGGGCGATCGGCGAGCCGAGAACGGCCGCCCGGTGCTTGCTGGTCAACGCTGCCTCTCCGCGAACTGTCGTCCGGCCGTGGCTACTTCTTGGTGGTGCAGTGGCCGCGCGCCTCGTCGAAGCCCTGCCCGGCCGACTGGCAGTACTCCTTGACGTTGGCGTAGTGCTCCTTGCTCGTCTCGGCGAACCGGGTGTCGGTCGGGGACATCGCGATGAAGTACAGCCACTTTCCGTCCGCCGGGTGCAGCACCGCGTTGAGCGCGTCGTCACCGGGGTTGGAGATCGGACCGGGCGGCAGGCCCGGGTTGATGTAGGTGTTGTACTTGTTGGACGCGTCGTCCATGTCCTTCCGGTCGAGGTCCTTGCGGCCCAGCGAGTACTGGAGCGTGGTGTCCATGCCGAGCCGGTGGTTGATCTCGCCGCCGGCGGCCAGCCGGTTCTGGATGGTCTTGGCCATCTTGGCGAAGTCGTCCTTGTTGTTGCCCTCGCGCTGGAGGATGCTCGCCTCGATGAGCACCTCGTAACCGGTCTTCAGCCCCACCGAGGCGGCCTGGGAGTCCAGGTTGGCGTACTTCTCGGTGGCGTTCTTCACCATCTGCTTGAGCAGGTCCTCGGGCTTCATGCCCTCGGCGAGGTTGTAGCGGGTCGGCCAGAGGAAGCCCTCGATGTTGCCGTTCGCGTACGCCGGCAGGCCGAGGTCGTTGACCTGGTTCTTGGCGACGCCCGCCGTGGTGCCCGGCTCCAACTTCAGCTTGGAGTCGATCAGGGTGTAGATCTCGGTGGAGTTCTTGCCCTCCGGGACCACGATCCCCGCGCCGCCCGCCTGGGCGAGCAGCTCCTTGAGCGCGGCGTCGGCCGGCATCTCCTTCTTCAGCCCGTAGAAGCCGTACTGGATGGTGCCGCACTTGGGCTCGGCGTTGCAGGCCTTGGTGAACGCGTCGACGCTCTTGACCACGCCCGCATTCTTCAGCGCCAGGCCGATCTGCCCGCCGACCGCGCCCTTCTTGACCTCGACCTGGACGGAGCCGGTGCCCTCGCCGGTGTAGTCCGGCGGCGGTCCGAAGTGGTCCTGGTAGAAGCCGTAGCCCCACCAGCCGGCCCCGCCCAGGGCGCCGAGCAGCACCAGGGCGACCAGCAGACAGGCGCCGCCGTTGCGGCGGCCCGCCTTCTTGCCCTTCTCCTTGCGCTTCTTCTTCGCCTCGCGCGAGTCGTCCTGCTCACCGAGGAAGCCGACGTCCTCGGCCTCGGCGTGCTCGTCGAGGTACCCGCCGTCCTCCGGGTGGGCGTCCTCGTGGCCGTCCCACTCCTCGGTCTCGACCTCGTGCGCGGCGCCCACCGGGTCGGCGCCGGACTCCAGCGCGGCGGCCTCGGCCTCCCAGTCGATGCCGTCCGGGCCCGGGCCCGAGGCCGGCGCGGCGGGCTCGGCCTGCGGCGCCCGCTGCTGAACGGGCTGCTGCGGGACCTGCTGTTGCGGCACGATCTGCTGCGGCACGCCCTGCTGCTGCATCGGCACCTGCTGCTGGGCGTAGCCCTGCTGCACCATCTGCTGCTGGGGCATCCCCTGCTGCATCGGCACCTGCTGCTGGGGGTAGCCCTGCTGCTGGTACCCCTGCTGGAAACCCTGCTGCGGCACCTGCTGCTGCGGATAACCCTGCTGCTGGTACCCCTGCGGGTATCCCTGCTGGGGCGCCATGCCCTGCTGCGCCTGCTGCTGCGCGTACCCCTGCTGCACGTCCCCGTACGGCTGCTGGGCCTGCTGGCCCTGCTGGCCCTGCTGCTGCGGGTACTGCTGCTGCCACTGGCCGTCCTGCTGGCCGGGGACCGGCTGCTGGCCGCCGTACCCGGGATCACCGGGGTGCCACGGCTCGCCCTGGGGGCCGTAGCCCCGACCCAGATCGGTCATTGATCCCCTTAACCGACGGTGACGGCCGGAGGATCGGACCGGCCGTCCGGGACGGCGTCGTCCCGGCTGATTCTCGAACCGGCGTGCTAGCGCAGCGCCTGGGAGGAGACGTTACCGTACCGCAGCCATACCTCCGCCCGGGCGGACGTACCGTCAGTGAGCGACCTCACCCTCGGCACACGAGGCCGTCACGGACCCGTCACGGCGTCGCCGCAGGCGTGGCCGAACCGGACGGGGAGCCGGACGCCGAGGCCCCCGACTTGGCCGAAGCCAGGTTGGCGTTGAACTCCGCCACGTTGCGTTGCTGCACGTCGAAGCTGTCGGTGAAGCGGGTGTCCCCGGGCTTCACGGTCACGAAGTACAGCCAGTCCCCCGGCGTCGGGTCCAATGCCGCCATGATCGCCTGCCGCCCCGGGTTGGAGATCGGGGACGGCGGCAGTCCCGCGTGCACGTAGGTGTTGTACGGGGAGTCCAGCCTGGTGTCGGTGACGGTGGTGTTCAGAGTCGATCGACCGAGCGCGTAGTTGATCGTGGAGTCCAGCTGGAGCGGCATGCCCTTGGCCAGCCGGTTGTAGATGACCCGAGCGACCTTGCCCATGTCCTCGGTGTTGTCGGCCTCGCCCTGGACCATGCTGGCCACGGTGACCAGCCCGTACACGCTCTGCCCGAAGTTCTGCGCGACGACGAGGGCGTCGTCCCGGCTGAACTCCTTGCCGGCCCGCTCGACCATCTGCTTCAGCAGGTCCAGTGCGGTGGTCCCGTCGGTGACGCTGTACTTCGCCGGGAACAGGTAGCCCTCCGGGCTGCCGTTGGTGAAGTCCGGCAGACCCAGCTCGGCGGCCTTCTCCTGGGCGGTGCGCTGGGCGGTGCCCGGCGGCAGGTTGAGCTTCTTGTCGATCGCCGCGTAGATCTGGTAACCGCGCCAACCCTCGGGAATGGTCAGGCCGTTGGCATTGGCCGGGTCGATCAGGATGGCCAGAGCGGCGGCCGCCGACATCTTCTGCTTCAGCGTGTAGGTGCCCGGCTGGATCCGCCCGGCGGCCGCCGCGCTGCCCCGGGCCGCCCGGGTGAAGGCGAGCGAGCTGGCCACCACGCCGTTGCGGACCAGCGCGGACGCGATCTGGGTCAGGCCCGCGCCCTCCGGCACCGAGACCTGGACGCTGCCGTCGCCCTGCCCCGCGAAGTCGGCGGCGGCCGGGGGTCTGCGCTGGGCCTGGTACCAGGTGTAGGCCGTCAGTCCGCCCCCGCCGAACACCGCGACCAGCGCGAGCGCGGTCAGCCCGCAGGCCAGTCCGTTACGCCGTCGGTGCGGATCCGGCGCATCGAAGCGCGGCCGGGGCGCACCCGGAGGGCGACCCTCCGGCTCCAGCACCGGCGCACCCAGGTGCCCGGGTGTGAGCCCCGGGTGGAAGTCCTGGTCGGTCATGGCTCGCGTCCCCTCGGCGGTCTCGAATCGGTCCGAGTCGGTCCGTGCCGTTCCGGATCGACCTGGGATCGGTCCGGAACGGCAACAGAGTCGAACGAAAAGAAACGAAAAGAAGAGGGGTCCGTGCGGACGCGTCCGCACGGACCCCTCAACCGGGACGTTAGAACAGGCCGGTCAGCCGGCCGCCTCGACGCTCTCACCGGGCGGGCGTCCGCTCACCCGTTCGGACTCAAGGGCGGTCTGGAGGATCACCACCGCGGCGGCCTGGTCGACCACCGAACGGCCCTTCTTCGCCTTGACCCCGGAGGCGCGCAGCCCGTGGGTCGCGGTGACGGTCGACATCCGCTCGTCCACCAGCCGCACCGGCACCGGATAGAGCCGGTTGGCCAGCCGCGCCGCGTACGCCCGGACCTTCTCCGCCGCCGGGCCCTCCTTGCCGCTGAGCGAGCGCGGCAGCCCGACGATCACCTCGATCGCGTCGTACTCCTCGACGATCGCGGCGATCCTGGCCTGCGACTTCACCCCGGCCGGGACGGTCTCCACCGGCGTGGCGAGCACCCCGTCGGGGTCGCAGGACGCGACCCCGATCCGGGCGTCACCGACGTCGACGGCGATCCGCCGCCCCCGTCGGAATGGGGGCCTCCAGGGCCCCTCCCCGATCTCCATCAGGAAGCGCGCTCCGCCACCAGGCCGCGCACCGCCGCGATGGCCTCGCCGACCGCGGCCGGGTTGGAGCCACCGCCCTGGGCGACGTCGTCCTTGCCGCCACCGCCGCCGCCGAGGGTCTTGGCGGCGGTCCGGACCAGTTCGCCGGCCTTGATGCCGCGACCGCGGGCGTCCTCGTTGGTGGCGATCACGGTCAGCGGGCGGTCGTTCGCCACGGTGAACGCGGCGACCACGGCCGGGCGCGAGCCCAGGCGACCGCGTACGTCCAGGACCAGCTTGCGCAGCTCGTCCGCGCCCACGCCGTCGGCGACCTGCGCCGCGACCACGGCGATGCCGTGCACGTCCTCGGCCGAGTCGGCCAGGCCCGCCGCGGCGGCCAGCACCTTCTCGGCGCGGAAGCGCTCGATCTCCTTCTCGGCGTCCTTGAGCTTGGCGAGCATGCCCGAGATCTTCTCCGGCAGCTCCTCCGGGCGGCCCTTGACCAGCTCGGTGAGCTGGGAGACCACGGTGTGCTCGCGGGCCAGGAAGCGGTACGCGTCGACGCCGACCAGCGCCTCCACGCGGCGCACGCCGGAACCGATCGAGGACTCACCGAGCAGCTTCACCAGGCCCAGCTGGGCGGTGTTGCCGACGTGCGTGCCACCGCACAGCTCCTTGGAGAAGTCGCCGATCGAGACGACCCGGACCTCGTCGCCGTACTTCTCGCCGAACATCGCGATGGCGCCGGCCTTGCGGGCCTGGTCCATCGTCATGACCTCGGCGGTGACCTCCAGCTCGCGGCCCAGCACGTCGTTGATCTTCTGCTCGACGTCCACCAGCACGCTGCCCGGCACGGCCGCGGGCGACCCGAAGTCGAAGCGGAAGCGGCCCGGGGCGTTCTCGGAGCCGGCCTGGGCGGCCGTCGGGCCGAGCGCGTCACGCAGCGCCTGGTGGGTCAGGTGGGTGGCCGAGTGGGCGCGGGCGATCGCCCGACGGCGCTCGGTGTCGATCGTGGCGTACGCCGAGGCGCCCAGCACGACCTCGCCGAACAGCACCCCGCCGGAGTGCACGATGACACCCGGGACGGGCTGCTGCACGTCGCGGATCTCCACCACCGCGCCGGACTCCAGCCGGATCCGGCCGTGGTCGGCGAGCTGGCCGCCGCCCTCGGCGTAGAACGGGGTGCGGTCGAGGATGAGCTCGACCTCGTCGCCCTCCGAGGCGGCCGGCGCCGGAACGCCGTCCACCAGCAGGCCGACCACGGTGGCCTCGTTCTCGGTCAGCGTGTAACCGGTGAAGACGCTCGCGCCGGCCTTGTCGGCGACGTCGCGGTAGGCGGCGACGTCGGCGTGGCCCATCTTCTTCGCCTTGGCGTCCGCCTTGGCGCGGTCCCGCTGCTCCTGCATCAGGCGGCGGAAGCCGGCCTCGTCCACCTGGAGGCCCTGCTCCTCGGCCATCTCCAGGGTGAGGTCGATCGGGAAGCCGTAGGTGTCGTGCAGCTTGAACGCCTGGTCGCCGGAGAGCACCACGCCGCCGGACTGCTTGGTCTCGGTGACCGCGGCGTCCAGCAGGTTGGTGCCGGCCTTCAGGGTCTGGAGGAAGGCCGCCTCCTCGGCGACGACGACCGTCTCGATGCGCTTGCGCTCGGTCTCCAGCTCCGGGTACTGCGGGGCCATCGCCTTGATGGCGATGTCGATGAGCTCCTTGGCCACCGGCTCGGTGGCGCCCAGCAGGCGCATGTTGCGGATGGCGCGGCGCAGGATGCGGCGCAGCACGTAGCCACGGCCCTCGTTGCCGGGGGTGACGCCGTCGCCGACCAGCATCAGCGCGGTGCGGATGTGGTCGGTGACCACGCGCAGCGAGACGTCCGACTTGTGGTCCGCGCCGTAGGAGTGGCCGGTGAGCGCGGCCGCGCGGTCCAGGATCATCCGGCTGGTGTCGATCTCGAAGAGGTTGTCGACGCCCTGGAGGATGGCGGCGAGGCGCTCCAGGCCGAGGCCGGTGTCGATGTTCTTGCTCGGCAGGTCGCCGAGGATCTCGAAACCGTCCTTGCCGTCGCCGTGGCCGCGCTCGTACTGCATGAAGACCAGGTTCCAGATCTCCAGGTAGCGCTCGCCGTTGACGGCCGGGCCGCCCTCCTCGCCGTACGCGGGGCCGCGGTCGTAGTTGATCTCCGAGCACGGGCCGCACGGGCCGGGGACGCCCATCGACCAGAAGTTGTCCTTCATGCCGAGGCGCTGGATGCGCTCCGACGGCACGCCGATGACGTCACGCCAGATCTGCTCGGCCTCGTCGTCGTCCTTGTAGACGGTGATCCAGAGCTTCTCCTTCTCCAGGCCGTAGCCGCCGTCCGCGACGGGAGTGGTGAGCAGCTCCCACGCGAACTTGATGGCGCCTTCCTTGAAGTAGTCGCCGAAGGAGAAGTTGCCGCACATCTGGAAGAAGGAGCCGTGCCGGGTGGTCTTCCCGACCTCCTCGATGTCCAGCGTGCGCACGCACTTCTGGACGCTGGTGGCGCGCGAGAACTGCGGTTTGACCTCGCCCAGGAAGTAGGGCTTGAACGGCACCATGCCGGCGTTGACGAGCAGCAGGGTGGGGTCGTCGGCGACCAGGGACGCCGACGGAACGACGGTGTGGCCGCGCTCCTCGAAGAAGCGCAGCCAGCGGCGGCGGATCTCAGCCGACTCCATTAGTGGTCCTTCCGGTTCGTTCCGCCCCGCGGCAGGGCTCGGCGGGGCGTTTCTTCAATGGTCTGGGGGATGGTGCGGGCGGGAGGCAGGGCGGCGGCCGGGCTACCGGGCGCCGCCGAGATAGCTCGGTACTGCGGCTCGCGCGAGGGG
>NZ_JAFLNG010000217.1 GCF_017427025.1 Streptomyces sp. FH025 | reverse complement strand
GCGTTCTGCGGGATCGGCGCCTGCTTCGACTGCCTGGCCACCGTGGACGGCCGTCCCAACCAGCGCACCTGCCTGGTGCCCGCCGAGCCGGGCACCGTCGTCACCACCCAGGAGGGCCACGGCCGTGCCGACCTCGCCGTCTGAGCCGCTTCCGTACGACCTCGCGGTGGTCGGCGCCGGGCCCGCCGGGCTGGCCGCCGCCGTGACCGCCGCCGAACTCGGGCTGCGCTGCGTCCTGCTGGACGGCGGGCACAGCACGGGCGGGCAGTACTACCGGCACCCGGCACCCGGGCTGGGCGCGGCCCGCCCGGACCGGCTGCACCACGGCTGGTCCGTCTACGCCGGGCTGGCCGCGCGGCTGAGCTCCGCCGAGCGGGCCGAGTTCCGGGCCGGGCACCAGGTCTGGGCGCTGGAACGGACCGGGGACGGCTTCGCGGTGCACGCCACCCGGGGGCCGGAGGCCGCCGACCGGGTCACCATCCGGGCCCGGACGGTGCTGCTCGCCACCGGCGCGTACGAGCGGCAGCTGCCCTTCCCCGGCTGGACCCTGCCCGGGGTGGTCACCGCGGGCGGCGCGCAGGCGATGCTCAAGGCCGGGCTGGTGCTGCCCGGGCGGCGGATCGTGGTGGCCGGCAGCGGGCCGCTGCTGCTCGCGGCCGCGTCCTCGCTGGTCACCGCCGGGGCGGACGTCCCGGCGGTGGTCGAGGCGACGAACTACCTCGGGTACGCCCGGCGTCCCGGCGTGCTGGCGGCCGTCCCCGCCAAGCTGGTCGAGGGCGCCGGGCACGGGAGCGCGCTGCTGCGCCGCGGTGTGCGGCTGCGGCCGCGCAGCGCCGTCGTCGAGGCCCACGGCACGGAGCGGGTCACCGCGGTCACGGTGGCCCGGCTGGACGCCGACTGGCGGCCGGTGCCCGGCACCGAGCGGCGGATCGAGTGCGACGCGCTCGCCGTCGGCCACGGGCTGCTGCCGCAGATCGACCTGGCGACCGAGCTGGGCGCGGACACCGTCACGGGGCCGGACGGCGCGGTCGCGCTGAAGGTCGACGCCCGGCTGCGCACCTCCGTGCCCGGCCTGTGGTCCGCGGGGGAGACCAACGGTGTCGGCGGTGCGGACCTCGCCATCGCGGAGGGCGAGTTGGCCGGGCACGCGATCGCCGGGGTGCTGCCGGAGGCCGCGCTGTTGCGCCGCCGGGCACGACTGCGCTCCTTCGCCGACCTGATGGCCGCGGCCCACCGCCCCGGCCCCGGCTGGACCGGGTGGCTGCGCCCGGACACCGACGTCTGCCGGTGCGAGGAGGTGCCGGTGGCGAAGGTCCGGGAGGCGGTGGAGGAGCTGGGCGCGGGCGATCCCCGCACCGTCAAGCTGCTCACCCGGGCCGGGATGGGCTGGTGCCAGGGCCGGATGTGCGGTCCGGCCGTGGCCTGCCTGTCCGGCTCGGGTGAGCCGGGCCCGGACCGGCGGCCGTTCGGCTGCCCGGTTCCGCTCTCGCAGCTGGCGGCGGGGGCCGCCGACTCCGCTGCCGCGGCGGAGTAGCGCCGACCGCCGAAAACGTGGGCCGGGGACTCTTGTCTCCGGCCTGTCCCCTCTAATAAAATGTCACACCTCACCAAGGAGCGCATCGTGTCCATCACCCCCCGCGACACCACCCGTCCCTGGCGCGGCATCATGGTCGCCACCACGATCCCGCTGCGCTCGGACCTCTCCGTCGACTACGACGCCTACGCCGAGCACGTCCGCTGGCTGATCGAGTCCGGCTGCGACGGTGTCGTCCCCAACGGTTCGCTGGGCGAGTACCAGACGCTCACCGCCGAGGAGCGCGCCCGGATCGTCGAGGTCGCGGTCGAGGCGGCCGGCGACGGCGCCCGGGTCATGCCCGGGGTGGCCGCGTACGGCAGCGCCGAGTCCCGCCGCTGGGCCGAGCAGGCCGCCGAGGCCGGAGCGGGCTCCGTCCTGCTGCTGCCGCCGAACGCCTACCGGGCCGACCACGCCTCGGTGCGCGCGCACTACGCCGAGGTCGCCAAGGCCGGCGTGCCGATCGTCGCGTACAACAACCCGATCGACACCAAGGTCGACCTCGTGCCCGCGCTGCTCGCCCAGCTGCACGGCGAGGGCTCGATCGTGGCCGTCAAGGAGTTCAGCGGCGACGTCCGCCGGGCGTACGAGATCGCGGAGCTGGCCCCCGGGCTGGACCTGCTGATCGGCGCCGACGACGTGCTGCTGGAGCTGGCGCTGGCCGGTGCCGTCGGCTGGATCGCCGGGTACCCGAACGCCCTGCCCGAGGCCTCGGTGGCGCTCTACGACGCCGCCGTCTCCAAGGACCTGGAGACCGCGCTGCCGCTGTACAAGTCGCTGCACTCGCTGCTGCGCTGGGACTCCAAGACCGAGTTCGTCCAGGCCATCAAGCTCTCCATGGACATCGCCGGGCGCCCCGGCGGCCCCGTCCGGGCGCCGCGCCTGCCGCTCACCCCCGAGATCGAGGCGGCCGTGCGCGCGGCCACCGAGAAGGCGCTGGCGGAGGGGCTTGCGTAGGGCGTGTCATTTCCGGCCGGCTGCGGCGGCAGCCGGCCCCAAACCATCGTTTCAGCAAGGGAGTTGTGAGCCATGCGCAGCCGTCACGTGTTCCACGCCGTCGACTCGCACACCGAGGGCATGCCGACCCGGGTGATCACCGGCGGCTTCGGCGTCATCCCCGGCGCCACCATGGCCGAGCGCCGGGTGCACTTCCAGCAGCACCTGGACCACTTCCGCACCCTGCTGATGTACGAGCCGCGCGGGCACGCCGCGATGAGCGGCGCGATCCTGCAGCCGCCGACCCGGCCGGACGCCGACTACGGGGTGCTCTTCATAGAGGTGTCCGGGCTGCTGCCGATGTGCGGGCACGGCACCATCGGCGTCGCCACCGTGCTGGTCGAGACCGGCATGGTGCCGGTGGTCGAGCCGGTCACCACCGTACGGCTGGACACGCCCGCCGGGCTGGTGGTCGCCGAGGTGCGGGTCGAGGACGGCGCGGCCAAGGCGGTGACCATCCGCAACGTGCCCTCCTACTCCGTCGCGCTGGACCGCAAGATCGAGGTGCCCGGCTACGGCACCGTCGGCTACGACCTGGCGTACGGCGGCAACTTCTACGCCATCCTGCCGCTCGCCGAGTTCGGGCTGCCGTTCGAGCGGGAGCGCAAGCAGGAGATCCTGGACGCGGGCCTCGCCCTGATGGACGCCATCAACGCGGGCCCCGACCGCCCGGTGCACCCGGAGAACCCGTCCATCCACAGCTGCCACCACGTGCAACTGCTCGCCCCGGGCTCCACCGCCGAGCACTCCCGGCACGCGATGGCCATCCACCCCGGCTGGTTCGACCGCTCGCCCTGCGGCACCGGCACCTCGGCGCGGATGGCGCAGCTGCACGCACGCGGCGAACTCCCGCTCGGACGGGACTTCCGCAACGACTCCTTCATCGGGACGACCTTCATCGGTCGGCTGGTCGAGGAGACGGAGGTCGCCGGGCAGCCGGCCGTGGTGCCCACCGTCACCGGACGGGCCTGGGTCACCGGCACCGCCCAGTACTTCCTCGACCCGAGCGACCCGTTCCCGGCCGGGTTCCTGCTGTGACGCTGGGCGAACCATCTTCGAAAGGCTGGTAGTCGTGACCATCACCTCGTACAACCCCGCCGACCCGACCGACCTCGTGGTCGCCGTCGAGGAGCCCGGCGCCGAGGCCGTCCGGGCCGCCGTCGGGCGGGCCCGGGCCGCGCAGGGCGACTGGCTGGCGGCCGGCGCGGGCGCCCGCTCGGCGGCGCTGGGCCGGATCGCCGAGGCGGTCGAGGCGCACGCGGAGGAGCTGGCCGCGCTGATCGTGCGCGAGGTCGGCAAGCCGCTCGCCGAGGCGCGCGGGGAGGTCGCCCGCACCGCGGCGATCTGGCGGTACTACGCGCAGGCGCCGTACGCGCCGTCCGGAGCGGTCCACGAGACCGCCGCCGGGCCAGGGCTGCTGCTCACCCGGCGCCGCCCGTACGGGGTGGCCGGGCTGATCGCGCCGTGGAACTTCCCGCTGGCGATCCCGAGTTGGAAGGCGGCGCCGGCGCTGGCGGTCGGCAACACCGTGGTGCTCAAGCCCGCTCCCGAGGCGACGGCCTGCGCGCTGCGGCTCGCCGAGCTGGCCGGGCTCCCGGCCGACGTGTTCACCGTGCTGCCGGGCGGGGCGGAGGAGGGCTCCGCGCTGGTCGACACGGCGGACGTGGTGTCCTTCACCGGCTCGACCGGGGTCGGCCGGGCCGTGGTGCGCGCCGCCACCGAGCGCGGCGTGCCGGTACAGGCCGAACTCGGCGGGCTGAACGCCGCGTTGGTGCTGCCGGACGCCGACATCGCGCTGGCCGCCGCCCACATCGCGGCCGCCATCGCCGGGTACGCCGGGCAGAAGTGCACCGCCACCAGCCGGGTGATCGCGGTCGGCGCCGCGTACGAGCCGCTGCGGGAGGCCCTGGTCAAGGCGCTGGAGGCGGTGGACGACGCGGTCTGCGGGCCGGTGGTCAACGCCGCCGCCCGGGACCGGCTGACCGGCGCCGTCTCCTCGGCCGCCGAGGCCGGGGCGAGCGTGCTGACCGGCGGCGGGGTGCCCGAGCGGGCCGGCTGGTTCATCGAGCCGACCCTGCTCGCCGACGTACCGGCCGAACACCCGCTGGCCCGCGAGGAGTTCTTCGGCCCGGTCGCGGTGCTGCACGAGGCCGCCGACCTGGACGCGGCGATCGCCCTCGCCAACGACACCCCGCACAGCCTCGCCACCTCGGTGCACACCCGCAGCCTGGACGTGGCGCTGGCCGCCGCCGACCGGCTCGACGCGGGCATGATCCGGGTCAACGCCCCCTCCAGCGGCGTCGACTTCCACCTGCCCTTCGGCGGGGCCAAGGGCGCCAGCCACGGCGAGCGCGAACAGGGCCAGGCCGCACTGGAGTTCTACACGGTCAGCCGGACCGTCAGCGTGCTGCCGGGTGGAGGTGCCTGATGCGCGTCAGTACCGTCGACTACCACACAGCCGGTGAGCCGTTCCGGATCGTGCTGGACGGCGTGCCCGGGATCCCCGGTGACACCGTCGCCGAACGCCGGGCCATCGCGATCGGCGCGGGTGGCAGCGCGACCGCGCCCCGGCCGTCCGAGCTGGACGCCGTCCGCCAACTCCTCGTCAGGGAGCCGCGCGGGCACGCCGGGATGTACGGCGGCTTCCTGGTGCCGCCGGACGACGAGGAGGCGCACCTGGGCGTGCTGTTCTGGCACAAGGACGGCTACTCGACGGCCTGCGGGCACGGCACCATCGCGCTCGGCGCGTGGGCGGTGGACTCCGGCCTCGTCGAGGCCCCCGAGGACGGCGTGGCGCGGGTGCGGATCGACGTGCCGTCCGGGCGGGTCACCGCCCTGGTGCACCGGGCCGGCGGGCGCACCACCGGCGTGACCTTCCGCAACGTGCCCAGCAGGGTGAGCGCGCTCAAGCTGCCGGTCACCACCTCGCGGGGCACGGTGGAGGTCGCGGTGGCGCACTCCGGCGCCTGCTACGCCTCGGTGTCGGCGGCGGCCCTCGGGCTCGCGGTCGAGCCGGCGCAGCTGCCCGAACTCACCGCCGTGGGGCGGGAGATCAGGGAGCTGCTGGCCGACTCGGAGGCCGTGGCGCACCCGACGGACGCCCGGCTGTCGGGCGTCTACGGGGTGGTGCTGTACGACGAACTCCCCTCCGTGGGGCGGTGGTTGAACCAGCGCAACGTCACCGTCTTCGCCGACGGACAGATCGACCGCTCGCCCTGCGGCTCCGGCACCTCGGCCCGCCTCGCGGTGCTCGCCGCCGAGGGGCGGCTCGCGCCGGGGCAGGAGCTGCGGCACGAGTCCGTCATCGGCACGGTGTTCACCGGCCGGGTGCTCGCCGGTGGCGACCCGCTGGACGAGGGCGTCGTCACGGAGGTCACGGGGACCGCCCACCGCACCGGGGAGCACACGTTCGTGCTGGAGTCGGCGGACGAGCTGGGAACGGGGTTCCTGCTGTGACCGGTTCCGTACTACCCGGTGCGGTCGCTGAGCCGCTCCAGTGCACCGTGCCGGGAGTCGGCGGGGTCGGGCCCGCCGACGCGGTGCGGGCGATCGAGCGGGTGCTGCTGGACGGGTTCGACCCGGAGGCAGCACCCGCCCGGTCGGCCGTGCCGGTACCGGCGGGGGAGCTGCTGCTGATGCCCGCCGCCGCCGGGCCGTACGCGGGCGTCAAGATCGCCGGGGTCGCGCCGGCCAACCCGGAGCGGGGGCTGCCCCGGATCACCGGCAGCTACCTGCTGCTGGACGGGCCCACCCTGCTGCCGGTGGCCGTGCTGGACGGCGCCGCGCTCACCGCGCTGCGCACGCCCGCCGTGACCGCCGCCGCGCTGGGGCGGCTGGCGGCGCCGGAGGCCGAGCACCTGGTGCTGTTCGGCTCCGGGCCGCAGGCGTACGGGCACCTGGACGCACTGCTCGCCGTCCGCCGGCTGACCCGCCTCACCGTGGTGGCGCGCAACGCCGAACGGGCGGAGATGCTGGCGGCGTACGGGCGGGAGCTCGGGCTGGCGGCCTCGGTGGGGGCGCCGGAGGCCGTGGCCGCAGCGGACCTGGTGGTCTGCTGCACCACCGCCCGGACGCCGCTGTTCGACGGCGCGCTGGTGCCCGGGCACGCGGCCGTCGCGGCGGTCGGCTCGCACGAGCCGGACGCCCGGGAGGTGGACGGGGCGCTGGTCGAGCGGGCCGAGCTGTACGTGGAGGCGCGCTCGGTCGCGGAACGCGAGGCCGGGGACCTGATCATGGCGGGCGTGGGCGGGCGGCAGGTGTGGAACCTGGCCGAGCTGGTGCGCGGCGAGGCGCCGGTGCCGTCCGGGCGGCCGAGGTTCTTCAAGAGCGTCGGGATGGCCTGGGAGGACCTGGCGGTCGCGGCGGAGGTGTACGAGACCTCCCGGCGCCGGTCGTAGGACCGCGTCCCGGGGCCGCTGTCCCGAGGGGGTGTCAGTCGCCGTGGAAGGCGACCCAGCTGCCCGGGGTGGCGGCGCAGTGCGCGAGCAGGTTGCGCAGGTCGCGGACGGCCGCCCGCTGCTCCTCGGTGGTGCAGCGGGCGAGCAGGGTGGTGGCCTCCTCGAACGCGGCGCCCGCGTCCTGTTCGTTGAACAGCGTGTCGCCGTACGGGTCGATCCGGTGGAGTCGGTGGCCGGACGGGTCGGCGTGCGCGGCCAGGGCCTCGGCGAGGGCCTGGCCGTGGTCGGTCGAGAGGTGCAGCATCGTCGGGCTCGTGCGGCGGCCGTTGTTCGGACGGCCCTCGTACAGGGCGATGTCGATTCCCATGGTCCGTTACCCCGGGCGGTGGTCGGAAGTTGTGGAGCTGGAGCCGGTGCGGCGGGACGGGATCCCCTGCCGCGCCGGCTCCTTCGCGTTTCGGTTCCGCGTTCCGTGTCTCCGGTGCGTGGTCAGGGGCGGTAGGTGGCGAGCAGCCGGGCCAGGTGCCGGCCGGTGACGTGCAGCGGTTCCTCGCTGCGGGCGACCTGGGCGGCGAGTTCGGCGCCCTCCAGGGTGTTGATGACGGTGCCGGCCAGGTCGCGGGCGTCCTCGGGGCCGATGCCGGCGGCGCGCAGCCGCTCCTCGACGATGGCCCGCCAGTTGGTGAAGGCCTCGGCCACGGCCTGCTCGATCACCGGGGCACGGCCGATCGTCTCCAGGGCGGTGCTGGTGATCGGGCAGCCGTCCTGCCAGTCGGAGGCATGCAGTTCGCGGGCGAGGATCGCGGTGCACGTGGTGACCGCCTCGGCCAGGTCCTCGGAGGAGCCGAGCCCGGCGCGCAGCAGCACGGCGAACTCCTCGTCGCCGTGCCGGATGGCTTCGGCCGCCAACTCCTGTTTCCCGCCGGGGAAGAAGTGGTAGACGGAGCCGAGGGTGGCTTCGGCCTCGCGGGAGATCTGCTTGATCCCGGTGCCTTCGTACCCCTGGCGTTGCAGCAGGCGGGAGGTGGCCCGGACGATCCGCTCGCGGGTGCCGGTGGTGGGCTTCCCGGTGGTCTTGACGGCGGGCTTCGCGGGCGTCTTCACGGCGCGATCCTAACCGAGGCTTGGTAGAGCGTTCGTTCCAATTCCTGTGCTAGCGTCTCAGCCGGGCTCTAGATAGAGCGTTCGTTCTAGGGGAGGGATAGGCGCATGTCCGTCGAGCGGCAGGACGAGCGGCAGGAATCGAAGGCGTCCGTGACGGTGATCGGACTCGGCCCGATGGGGCGGGCCATGGCGGGGGCGTTCCTGGACGCCGGGTACGCCGTCACGGTGTGGAACCGTACGGCCGGGCGGGCGGACGGACTCGTCGCCCGGGGGGCGGACCTGGCGCCGAGCGCGGAGGCGGCGGTGGCGGCCAACGACCTGGTGGTGCTCAGCCTCACCGACTACGACGCGGTGTTCGCCGTGCTGGAGTCGGCGGAGCGGGTGGTGGCCGACAAGGTGATCGTCAACCTCAGCTCGGACACTCCCGCGCGGGCCCGGGAGGCGGCGCGGTGGCTCGCCGAGCGTGGGGCCGGACACCTGGCGGGCGGGGTGCAGGTGCCGCCCAGGGGGATCGGCAGCCCGGAGTCCTCGACCTTCTACAGCGGGCCGGTCGAGCTGTTCCAGCGGCACCGGACGGCCCTGGAGGTGCTGACCGGGGCCGACTACCGGGGCGACGACCCCGGGCTGGCGCAGCTCTACTACCAGATCCAGATGGACCTCTTCTGGTCCTCGATGGGCGGCTACGTGCACGCCATGGCCGTCGCCGAGGCCAACGGGATCTCGGCCGAGGAGTTCAAGCCGTACGCCGTCTCCACCGCCTCGCTGATGCCGGGGATGATCGAGTTCTACGCGCCGCGGATCGCGGCCGGGAACCACGGCGGGGACGTCGACCGGATGGCGATGGCGCTCGCCAGCATCGAGCACGTCCGGCACACCGCCGAGGCCTCCGGCGTGGACGACGGACTGCTGGCCGCCCTGGCCGAGGCGGTCGGCCGCGGCGTCGCGGAGGGGGACGGCGCGGCGAGCCTGACCGCGATGGTGGAGCGCTTCCGCCGGGCGTAGGGCGCTTCCCGTGGATCGTGTGCCGCCGGCCGTTGTCACGGCCGGCGGCCGCTGCCACCATGGGCGTCGGCGGGTTGACGAGGTGTTCGTATCGTGGAATGTTGCACACTCAACGTAACGTGACATTGTACACTGGTGTTCTGCACCCACCGGAGGAACACCATGGCCGACCTCAAACCCCGCACCCTGATCTCCGTACAGGAGCGGCTCCGCGACCAGGTCGCCCACGCGCTCCGGGCCGCCCTGATCTCCGGCGAACTGCGCCCCGGAGTGGTGTACTCCGCGCCCGCGCTCGCCGCCGACTTCGGCGTCTCGGCGACCCCGGTGCGCGAGGCCATGCTCGACCTCGCGCGGGAGGGCCTGGTCGAGGCCGTCCGCAACAAGGGCTTCCGGGTCACCGAGCTCACCGAGCGCGACCTCGACGACTACACCGAGATCCGCGCCCTGATCGAGGTCCCCACGGTGGGCCGGGTGACCAGCACCGCGAGCAAGGAGCAGCTGGAGCGGCTGCGCCCCCAGGCCGAGGCGATCGTCGCGGCCGCGCGCAAGCACGACCTGATCGGCTACCTGGAGGCGGACCGGCAGTTCCACCTCGACCTGCTGGCGCTGGGTGGCAACGCCCGGCTGGTCGACGTGGTCAGCGACCTGCGCAAGCGCTCCCGGCTGTACGGGCTCACCCGGCTCGACGAGCAGGGCCAGCTGGTGTCCTCGGCGGAGGAGCACCTGGAACTGTTGGACCTGATGATCTCCGGCGACGCCCCGGCGGCCGAGGCCTGCATGACCCGCCACCTCAGCCACGTGCGCTCCCTGTGGGCGGGCCAGGAGGAGCCCGAGCCCGCGACGCCGGCCCGTCGGCTGCGGGCCCGATAGGGGGCTAAACCACTCGTTCGGGTGAGAACTGAGGATCGCGTGCAGGAAGACGCTCGCGTTCTACGATGATGCTCTCGACATCGGCAGCCAGGAGGAAATCCATGTCCGCCGCAGCAGTGGAAGAGCCGTTCGAGCAGATGAAGCTGCTCGAAACCGCAGAGCTGATCTCCAAGCAGTTCGTGGGGCACCGGGTCGAGATCCTCGGAGGGCAGATCACAGTGACGCCGACGGCAGACGGCCAGCACGGTGACTCCCTCACCACGATGAGCGTCCCGTTCATCGTGGCGGGCCTTCACGGCGAGGAGAGCCGAGTAATTCAGGGGATCGGGATCTGGCTGCCCGATGGCCCCTCGGACTACGCCATTCCGGACCTGTCGATCGTCGATGCCGACTATGCCGATCACTTGATCGAGAAGAACAACTACGACCCTTCGATCTTCAGGCTTGTGGCCGAGGTGACGTCGTCGAACCACCTGACCGATCTGAAGGTCAAGCCGGCGTTGTACGCCGGTGCGGGAGTGCCTGTCTACCTCATCGTTGACCGCAAGAACCTGAAGGTCATGGTGCTGACCGACCCGCAGGACGGCGAATACCGAGTGCACGCCGTCCACCACCCGGGGCAGTCGTTCAAGCTGCCGGAGTCGATCGGGGCGTCGGTGACGCTTTCGGTGGACGACGTGCTCATCGTCAAGAAGTAGCTCACACCGCTGCGGGCAGCGTCAGCCGGCCGTCGCGGACTTCGGCGATCTGGTCGACGGCCGTCAGGTGGGTGCGGTCGTGGGTGACCAGGACGGTGGCCGTCGCGCGGCGGTGGGTGAGGTCGGTGATCAGGTCCAGGACCGCGGCGCCGCGTTCGTGGTCGAGGGCGCTGGTGGGCTCGTCCACGAGCAGGACGGTCGGGTCGTTCATCAGGGCGCGGGCGATGTTGATCCGCTGGCGCTGCCCGCCGGAGAGCTGGTGCGGGCGGCGGTTCGCCTGGTCGCGCAGGCCGACGGAGTCCAGGAGTTCCA
>NZ_JAFLNG010000216.1 GCF_017427025.1 Streptomyces sp. FH025 | reverse complement strand
CCGTGGTCAGCCCGGCCCTCCGCAGCACCTGCTCGGTGGCCGGCCCGATCCCGGGCAGCGCCCGCACCGGCATCGGGCCGAGCACGGCCCGCTCCTGCCCCGGCTCGACCAGCACCAGCCCGTTCGGCTTGGCCTGCTCGGAGGCGATCTTCGCCATCAGCTTGGAGCCCGCCGCGCCGACCGAGCCGGTCAGCCCGGTGCGCAGGTGGATGTCCGCCCGCAGATCCTCCGCCAGAGCCAGCACCAGCCGCTCGCCGGTCTCGTGGTCCGCCTGCGCCAGCGCCGGGCCGTACGGACCGGCCTCCAGGTCGACGAAGGCCTCGTCCAGGCTCAGCGGCTGCACCAACGGCGACAACTCCCGCAGCAGCCCCATCACGATCTCGCTGTTGCTCCGGTACGCCTCGAACCGCCCGGCCAGGAAGGCCGCGTTGGGGCACAACCGCCGCGCCTGCGCCATCGGCATCGCCGAGTGCACCCCGAACTTCCGCGCCTCGTACGAGGCCGTGGAGACCACCCCGCGCCCGCCCAGCCCGCCGACGATCACCGGCTTTCCGCGCAGGCTCGGCTTGGCCGCCTGCTCCACCGCCGCGAAGAAGGCGTCCATGTCAAGGTGGATGATGCTCGGCAGGGATCGCACCCGCCGATCATCGCGCACAGGTCCGACAGCGCGTACGACCCCCGGCCGACGCCCACCGGTCGAGGAGTCGACGGCTACTCCTCGGCCGCCTCCGCCAGCGCCTTGGTGATGCCGTCCTCCTTGGGCCCGAGGAACACCGGATCCGGCCGCACCAGGGCGTTGACCGCCGCCTTACCCGCCCCCGCGACCTCCCGCAACCCGCCGTACAGCCAGGTGGCGTCGTGCAGCTCCGGCACCCCGACCGCGTACGAGCGGATCCCCGCCGCCTCGCACAGCGCCAGCGCCCGGCGGACGTGGAAGTCCTGGCTGACCAGCACCGCCCGGTCCACCCCGAAGATCCGGTGCGCCCGGGTGCAGGAGTTCCAGGTGTCGAAGCCCGCGTAGTCCCGGACGACCCGCTCGCCCGGCACCCCGTGCTCGGTCAGGTAGCGGTACATCGCGTCCGGCTCGTCGTACTCGACCCGCCCGTTGTCCCCCGTCACCAGGATGGCCCGCACCTTCCCCTCCCGGTACAGGTCCACCGCCGCGACCAGCCGGTGCTCCAGGTACGGCGAGGGCCTGCCCTGGTCCAGCCCCGCGCCGAAGACCACCGCGACCGGCGCGGACGGCGCGCTCTCCACGGTGCCCACCCGGTCCTCCCCGGAGAGCCACACCCAGGCGCTCGGCGCCAGGGCCAGCGAGCAGAGCACCGTCGCCGTCTGGAAGAGCCTGCGCTGCGTCCGGCGCTGCCGCAGCCGCGCCCGCACTCCCCCGGCCCGACGCCGCAGCAGCCCTGATATGCCGGTGCCGCCCCTCACGTGCCCTCCCTCGATCGCTTCGCCAGGCAACACGACGAGGCCGTGAGGTCGAACGGTTCCCCGTCCGGCCCCACGGCCTCGTTCATGACGATCGGTGTGTCAGACCGCCCGGTTGCGCCGCTGCGCCAGCTCGTCCGCCGGGTCGTGCCCGACCTGCGTCTCGCCGGTGTCGGTCCGCTCCGAGTGCAGCCGCCCGAGGGTCAGCTCCAGCTCCTGCCAGACCGCTCCCACCGCGATGCCGAAGACCCCCTGACCGCCCTTCAGCAGATCGACCACCTGCTGCGGCGTGGTGCACTCGTACACCGTCGCACCGTCGCACATCAGCGTCAGCCCGGCCAGGTCCGCCTGGTCGGCCGACTGCAGATGGGCGACCGCCACCCGGATGTTCTGGAGCGAGACGCCCGCGTCGAGCAGCCGCTTCACGATCTTGAGCAGCAGCACGTCACGGAAGCTGTAGAGCCGCTGGCTGGTCGCCGGGTACGCCGTCCGGACACTGGGCTCCAGCAGTCCGGTGCGGGCCCAGTAGTCCAGCTGGCGGTACGTGATGCCGGCCGCCGCACAGGCCGTCGGGCCGCGGAAGCCGATCAGTTCGGACGTCGGGCTCAGCCGCTCGATCGCGGGCTGGCCCGGTTGTACGGCCGGGAACCGGCCCACCCTGGGCATGTCGGTCACGGTGCGAGCGGTGCGCGGCATGTGCACGGCGCACAGGCCTCCTGCGGCCGCCTCATCGCCGGTGCTGCTCATGCCTACCTCCGTCCACTTGTGCTGCGGGCAACCCGACTGCGGGCATCGGCCACCCGGACAGCCACTCCTGACGGTAGGCAGTCCCCTATGACCCGTCAACGATCGCCACGCCGGGTCAGACAAACCACATCACTCAGGAGAGTGGTTTTTCGTGCCCCTAGTGTGGGTAGGTCGACGGTTTTTGGCAAAACGGCACGCGAAACAGCCGATCAGGCCCGTCGCACTACTGCGGACCGCTGCCCCCGAAGTCCTCGGGCGACACCTGGTCGAGGAACTCGCGGAACTTCTCGACCTCGTCCTCCTGCTCGTCCGGGATCGCGATCCCCGCCTCGGCGAGCACCTCCTCGCTCCCGTAGATCGGCGTACCGGTACGCAGGGCGAGCGCTATCGCGTCGGACGGCCGGGCACTCACCTCGACCCCGCCGGCGAACACCAGCTCGGCGTAGAACACGCCCTCCCGCAGGTCGGTGATCCGCACCTCGGTGAGCTGCTGGCCGAGCGCCTCGAGGACGTCCTTGAACAGGTCGTGCGTCAACGGGCGCACCGGCGTCATGCCCTGCTGGGCGAAGGCGATCGCGGTCGCCTCGCCGGGGCCGATCCAGATCGGCAGATAGCGATCTCCCCCGACCTCCCGCAGCAGCACGATCGGCTGGTTGGAAGGCATCTCCACTCGGACACCCACGACGTCGAGCTCATTCACACAGGCAACCCTATGGCTCCGACCCCGGATATGAAAGCGCAGGACCGACGCCGCTGGTCAGCGCGGTGCACCCACCGCGCGAAGGGCGCCCCGGACGCTATCCACGGGTCCGCAGGCCCGCCTGGACCATCGCCGCGTGCAGACGCACGGACAGTGTCGCGAGCTCCCGCGCGGTGGCCTCCGCGTGCGCCCGGGTCTGCGGGTTGCGGTGGCGCCGCAGCGGCGCCACCACCTGCTCCACGAGCGCGATCTCGCGGTCCGCCGCCGCCTTCATCGCCCTCAGGTGCCGTGGCTCCAGGCCGTACCGGCCGAGCTCCGCGACCAGGCGGGCCACCTGCAGCGCCTCGCCGTCGTACCCGCCGTCCGGGCCGGGCGCGACCAGCCCGTACGCCTCCCACTCGGCCAGCTCCTGCTCCCCGGCCTCGGCGGCGGCGAGCAGCTCGGCGCGGCCCAGCCTGACCCCGGAGGGCACGTCCCCGGAGGCCACCAGCTCGCGGTCCGCCTCCTCCAGCGGCCCGGGCCGGGCATCGGTGGAGGGCAGCGCGGGCGGGGTCTCACCGCGCTCGATCGCGTCCAGGTGCTCGCGGATCACCCGCAGCGGCAGGTAGTGGTCGCGCTGCATCCGCAGGACGTAGGCCAGCCGCTCGACATCGGCCGGGCTGAACTTGCGGTACCCCGAGGGCGTGCGCTGCGGCTCGACCAGCCCCTCCGCCTCCAGGAAGCGGATCTTGGAGATGGTGACCTCGGGGAAGTCGTCGCGCAGGGCGGCCAGCACCGCGCCGATGCTCAGCAGTTCGTCACCGCCGCGCCGCCGCCCGGCGGGTCGGTCCGGCCGGAGCGGCTGTCTGGGGCCCGCGACCACCCCGCGTACCGCCCGGTCCACCTGGGAACCGGACGACGCTGGGGTGGCCGCCCCGAGAGAAGAGGAAGGGGTATTCGTATTCACTCGGGCTCCTGCCGACGTTGGTTTCAGTACCCCCGGTTGTGGCCGGCGAAGAACACCAGCCGGTACTTCCCGATCTGCACCTCGTCGCCGTTGTTCAGCGACACCTCGTCGATCCGCTCACGGTTGACGTAAGTGCCGTTCAGGCTGCCCACGTCCGCGACGCTGAAGCCGGCCGGGGTACGACGGAACTCCACGTGGCGCCGCGACACCGTGACGTCGTCCAGGAAGATGTCGCCCTGCGGGTGACGGCCGGCCGTGGTGATGTCCGAGTCCAGCAGGAACCGGCTGCCCGAGTTCGGGCCGCGCTGGACGATCAGCAGGGCCGAGCCCGGCGGCAGCGCGTCGATCGCCGACAGCACCTCGGCCGACAGGGCCGGCGTGGCGCCGGTGCCGGTCGTGGCGGTGGGGTCGTAGGACTCCAGGCCGGAGATCGAGATGGTCGAGGTGGTCTCCACCGCCCCCTCGGGCAGCAGGCCACCGCGCAGTGCGGTACCGCAGTTGGAACAGAAACGGGCCGCGGCGGGGTTCTGGTTGCCGCACCTGGGGCACGGAGTGGGGCCAGCCATGTTCACAGCCTCCTGGCGCGGCACACCCGACGGGTTGTGCCCGGCGTACGGGTCCGGGGCAAACCCTCCACCAGAGGTTGAGGGTCCTGACGGGAAACCTATGCGCGGGTCGCCGGAAGGGTCAACCGACGCGCCGTAGCTCGCCTGATTCCCCGCGTACTGGGCGGAGGCGCCGTCCCGGTACAGCTGCTGTCCCGCGTACGGAGCGGCCTCGGGGGCGGGGCGCATGCCCGGCACACCCGGCTCGTCCTCCGGCCGGCGGTGCCGCGCGGTGGGCGCCTCGACGGAGGCCGCGTTGCGGCCCTTGTTACGACCGAACAACTTCGAGAAGAAACTCACGGGCGAATCCCCTTGCGTGTGACAGACCCGCCCGCGGGGCAGGGTGAGAACCTCGGACGGGCTGCGGGCCCGGTTGCGGCCCGAGCCCGCTGGAGCGGTACTCCGATGGTTGGTGCTGCGCTTGATGCTACGGAGCGTACCGGTGCGAACCAGTCTCGCTCACCCGACGGCGGCGCCCCGCAGCGGGTGCCCCCCGCCCGTGACGGGCCGTTCTTCGGGCGCCCCGTCACTTCGAAGCCGGCTTGGCGTACTGCGGCGTCTTCAGATCCACGAGGGCGTCGACGACCACCTTCTGCTGCTGGGTGATCGTCGCCCGCGCCTGGTGGCTCTCCAGCGTTCGGACGACGCCCCCCGGGATGTTCAGCGCGGGCGTCAGGTCCTGCGGGTTCCCGACGACGGTGAAGCGGTAGGGCTGCGAGACCTTCTTCCCGTCGATCTGCACCCCACCGCCCGACTGGTCGGTGAAGTAGGTGTTGACCACCACGCGCACATCGTTGATCTGAATCGCCTCCGCCCCCGCCGCTCGAAGTTCCTGCAGGGTGTCCAGCAGCATATCCGCCTTCACCTGCCCTTGGGGATCATCGACCGTGAGTACGATGCCCGGACCAGTGGCTTTGACGGTACCGGCGAGCACGCCCAGTTCCGTCGCCTTCTTCCTGGTCTGTTCCTGGGCCTCCTTGGCCTGGTTGGAGCTGTTCTCCAACTTGGCCAGGGACTGCTCCAGCTCCGTCTTCTCCTGTTGGAGACGCTGCTGACGGCTGTCCAGTTCGTCGAGGATCCGGACCAGGTCCTCCTGACGGGCCCCGCGCAGCTGGTTGTGGTGGTCGTTGGTCGAGCGCACCTGGATCGCCAGCGCCAGGCCGAGCGAGAACAGCAGCAGGGCCACCACCAGCTGCCCGCGCGACAGCCTCGGCGGCCACAGCGCCGCCTTCAGCCGTCGCCGACCCGCGTTCCGGTCCACGGCCGGCGACTGCTCGGCGGGCTCCGGCTCGGCGGCCGCAGCCTCGGTCTCCGGCTCGGGAGCGGGCTCCGGTTCCGGCTCCGCAGCCTTCGTCAGACGTACCGACGGCTCAGGCTTCCTCGGCTCGGCCTCAAGCTCAGCCTTAGCGTCAGGCTTCACCGGCCCGGCCTCGGCCCCGGCAGCCTCCTCGACCGCCTCAGCCGCTTCAGGCTCCTTCAGCTCCGTTTCAGCCGACTCGACGGCCTTCCCGGCCGCCTCGTCGCCCACCTGCTCGTCCGGCTTCGCGGCGGTCTCCTCGACGGCCTCCGTCTCCTTCTCCTCCGCCTCGCCGCGGCCCGGCTCAGGCACGGAAGACATGGCGCCGGATCGCGGCCGCGTTGGAGAAGATGCGGATGCCGAGGACGACGACCACACCGGTCGACAGCTGCGAACCGACGCCCAGCTGGTCACCGAGGAAGACGATCAGCGCCGCGACCACCACGTTCGACAGGAACGAGACGATGAACACCTTGTCGTTGAAGATCCCGTCCAGCATCGCCCGGACACCGCCGAACACCGCGTCCAGGGCCGCGACCACCGCGATCGGCAGGTACGGCACGACGGCGTCCGGCACCTCGGGTTGGACGAAGAGGCCGACGACCACCCCGATCACGAGACCCAGTACGGCAATCACGGTCTAGCTGCTCCTGTCCCTGTCGTGGTCTTGGCGGGCCCGCTGGACGGACGCCGCTTGGGGCTCGGGCCACCGCTGGTGGCGGATGGTGAAACGGACGCGCCTGCGCTCTCCGGGGTTCCGGGGCCACCCGACGGACTTCCGGTCGGGGCGGCCGACGGAGCCGCCGACGGACTCGCGGTGGGCGAGGGCTCCGGTGTGACCGGCTGGGCGTCCCTGAGCGTCACACCGACCGCCGCGGGCAGCGTCAGGCTCTTCTGCGCGGAGAGCGTCGATCTGATGCCGTACTTCTCCTGGAGCAGCCTCAGGTACTGCCCGGCCATGTCGTTCTCGAAGGAGGTGAGGAGCTTCGGCCCGTCCCCGATCGCCTGGATGTTGTACGGCGGCACCAGCGGCCGGTTGTCCACCAGCACCGCCTCGCCCGCCGCCCGGATCGCGGAGAGCGCGGTGAGCCGCTGGCCGTTGATCGAGACGGCCTCGGCACCGTTGCCCCACAGCCCGTTCACCACCAGCTGCAGGTCACGGTCGCGCAGCCGCCCGCTGTTGGAGAAGCCCTGCCCGGCCCGCGGGTCGACGTTGCCGCCACTGCCCGTCCCCGGGGCGTCCTCCAGGACCAGCTTCACCCCGGGCCCGGTGACCTCTCCCAGCCCCACCTCGCCGGTCACGCCGCCCGAGGTGCCGTCCCCCGAGGAGAGCGCCTGCTGCTGCGTGTCGTCGACCTTGCGCCGGAGGTCCTGGACCTGCTTCTGGAGCTGGTCGGCCGAGCCGTTGCTGTCGTTGATCCGGTGGATCAGCGCGTCCCGCTCCTTGGCCAGCGTCGGCTCCGCCTTGTGCGCGTTCACCGCGCCGACCGTCACCACGGCTCCCACCAGCGCCAGCCCCGCACCCAGCGTGAGCAGGCCCGGCAGCGTTCGGGGTATCCGGCTGTCGCGCTCACCGCCCCGGGCCGCGGCCGCCTCTGCGTAACCCTCGTCCAGGCTGTGGTCCATCACGTTGGTCAGCAAGGACATCGAGGCGTCCGGACGGTTGTACCGTCCGTTCGGGGCACTCGGCGTCGGCGTCGCTGGCATGCGGACCATCGTCCCACGTCGGCGAGGGGGCCAGCGCACGGCCCCTGAGCTGCACACACGGTGCACACATGGCGGAAGTGATGGACCATTCCGAATGATGTGAAAACGGACAGCGGGGCGCGCGGACCACGCCGCGCGCCCCGCCGATCGGCTTACCCGTGTATCCGGAGCCTCCCGGTGTTCAGGCCGTCACCGCCCCGCTCCGTCGACCACCGCCGCCCACTCGTCCAGCAGCGCCTCCGTGGCCTCGTCGTCCGGCCCCTCGGCCCACAGGTGGGTGATCGCCTCGGCCGGGTCCGGCAGCACCAGCGTCCAGCGCCCGTCCGCCTCGACCACCCGGACACCGTCCGTGGTGTCCAGCCGCCGGCTGCCGGCCGCCTCCACCACCGAGCGCATCACCATGCCCTTGGCCGCCCACGGCGTCGCGATGTCCCGGCGTCGGATGTGCGCCTGCGGGATCCGCGCGTCGATCTGGCTCAGCGTGAGCTGAGTGCGGGCCACCAGGCCGACCAGCCGTACGAAGGCCGCGGCGCCGTCCAGCACCCCGCTGAACTCCGGCACCACGAAGCCACCGCGCCCGTCGCCACCGAAGACCGTGCCCTCGGCGGAGGCCGCCTTGGCCAGGTCGTCCGGCGTCGTCGTGGTCCAGATGACCTGGGTGCCGTGGTACGCGGCGACCTGCTCCGCGATCCGGGTCGTGGTCACCGGCAGGGCCACCTGCCCGCTGCGCCGCTCGGCCGCGACCAGGTCCAGCAGCACCAGCAGCGCCCGGTCGTCGTCGATCACCCGACCCAGCTCATCCACGAAGGCCACGCGCTCGCCCACCGGATCGAAGCGGACACCGAAGGCCGCCCGCGAGGAGGCCACCAGCTCGCCGAGCCTCGCCAGCCCGGCCCGCCGCTCCTCCGCGTCCTCGGTCGGCCGCGCCTCGTCCAGCCCGCTGGAGACGGTGAGCGCCTCCACCCCGAGCCGGCCGAGGATGCTCGGCAGAACCAGCCCCGCACTGCCGTGCGCGGTGTCCACGACCACCTTCAGCCCGGCCTCCCGGACGCCGGTGATGTCCACCGTCCGCAGCAGGTTGCCCGCATAGGAGTCGAAGACGCTGGACGGGAACGTCAGGTCCCCGATCTCGCCGGGGAACGCCCGCCGGTACTCCTGGCGCGCGTACACGCGGTCGAGCTTCCGCTGCCCGGCCTGGGACAGGTCCGCGCCGCGCTCGTCGAAGAAGAGGATGTCCAGCGAGTCCGGCACCCCCGGTGTGGTCCGCAGGAAGATCCCGCCCGCACTCCCCCGGGCCGTGTGCTGCCGGGCCACCGGCATCGGCACGTTCTCCAGGTCCCGGACGTCGATCGCGGAGGTCTGGAGCGCCGAGATCATCGCCCGTTTGAGCGCACGCGCACCGCGCGAATGGTCACGCGCGATGGTGACGGTGGCGCCCTTCTTCAACGTCGTGGCGTACGCGCCAGCCAGCCGGACGGCCAGCTCCGGAGTGATCTCGACGTTCAGGATCCCCGAGACGCCACGGACCCCGAAGAGGTGTTCCTGTCCGCGGGACTCCCAGATCACCGAGGTGTTGACGACCGCGCCGGCCTCGATGGTCTTGAACGGGTAGACCCGGACGTTCGCCGCGATGATCGACTCCTCGCCGACCAGGCACTCGTCCCCGATCACCGCGCCGTCCTCGATCCGCGCGGCCCGCATCACGTCGGTGTTCTTGCCGACCACGCAGCCCCGCAGATTGCTCTGCGGCCCGACGTACACGTTGTCGTGCACCACCGCCCGGTGGAGGAAGGCACCGCGCTTGACGACCACGTTGCTGCCGAGAACGGTGTGCTCGCGGATCTCCACGCCGGCCTCGACCTTGGCGTAGTCCCCGATGTACAGCGGCCCCCGCAGCACGGCCTCGGGGTCCACCTCCGCCCCTTCGGCCACCCAGACGCCGGGCGAGATCTCGAAGCCGTCGATCTCGACGTCGACCTTGCCCTCCAGGACGTCCGCCTGGGCCTTGCCGTAGCTCTCGTGGGTGCCCACGTCCTCCCAGTAGCCCTCGGCCACGTACCCGTAGACCCGCTTGCCCTCCTTCAAGAGTTGAGGGAAGACGTCGCTCGACCAGTCGACGGACTCACCCGCCGCGACGTAGTCGAAGACCTCGGGCTCCATCACGTAGATGCCGGTGTTCACCGTGTCCGAGAAGACCTGCCCCCAGGTCGGCTTCTCCAGGAAGCGTTCGACGCGACCGTCCTCGTCCGTGATCGTGATGCCGAACTCCAGGGGATTCGGTACCCGGGTGAGACAGACGGTGACCAGAGCGTTCTTGCTGCGGTGAAAGTCGATCAATTCAGAGAGGTTGAAGTCGGTCAGCGCGTCACCGGAGATCACCAGAAAGGAATCGTCCTTGAGCGCGTCCTCTGCGTTCTTGACACTCCCCGCAGTGCCGAGTGGCGTCTCCTCGTGGGCATACGTGAGGTGCATGCCCAGTTCTTCGCCGTCACCGAAGTAGTTCTTGACCAGTGACGCCAGGAACTGAACGGTGACGACTGTGTCGGAGAGGCCGTGCCGCTTCAGCAGCCGAAGCACGTGCTCCATGATCGGCCTATTGGCGACCGGAAGCAGCGGCTTCGGCATGCTGGAGGTCATCGGGCGGAGTCGGGTTCCCTCGCCCCCTGCCATTACAACGGCTTTCATTACGGGTGAGTCCTCCTTCGCGGTGCTGGACCTGCAGGTCCATCAAACCGTTCCAGAGGGATCTCTACCCGGAAGGTATCGTCCGACGCACCGATACGGCGTGGGACTTCTCTCAGATCACGTCTCAGACGGCGGACGCCGAGCCCGTCGAGCTCGCCTTGATGATCTGTCGTGCCTGAACCGCGTAAAGAATGGCCGACCACCAGTACAGCGTGGTCCCCCAGACGATGAAGGCCCAGCTCACCACCTCCGCCGGCCGCGCGATCCAGTTGTCCATGCCGCCGAGCAGCAGAAGCGGAAACGCGTACATCAGATTGAAGGTCGCGGCCTTCCCGAGGAAACTCGTCTGCAGCGGCCCGTAACCGTGCTTGTTCAGCATCGGCAGCAGCGCGGCGATAAACACCTCGCGGGCCAGCAGAATCGCCGTCACCCACCACGGCAGAAACTCACGCCAGGTCAATCCGACCAGCGTGGAAAGCACATAGAGCCGATCGGCCAGCGGATCCAGAAGCTGCCCCACCCGACTGATCTGCCCCCACCGCCTGGCGAGCTTCCCGTCCAGGTAGTCACTGACGCCGCTCAGCGCCAGGATCAGCAGTGCCCAACCGTCGTTCTTGGGACCGCCGAAGGCAGGCCACAGAATGAGCCAGAGAAAGAGCGGAACGCCGACCAGCCGGCCCATGCTCAGCAGGTTGGGGATGGTGAGGACGCGATCGGTCTGGACCCGCGTCTCCTGGACCTCCACGCCGGGGGCCTCCTGTCCCATGTGATGACAATGCATGTTGACCCTACAACAGAGAAGCCCCCGCCCGGTTCACCCGGCGGGGGCTTCTCTCGAAT
>NZ_JAFLNG010000215.1 GCF_017427025.1 Streptomyces sp. FH025 | reverse complement strand
GGCGGGAACGACACCATCGACGCCCTGGACGGCCGGCTGATCCGGCTGCTGGCGGAGGAGCCCCGGATCGGGGTGCTGGAGTGCTCGCGCCGGCTCCAGGTCGCCCGGGGCACCGTGCAGGCCCGGCTGGACCGGTTGCAGGCCAAGGGCGTGATCAGCGGCTTCGGCCCGGAGGTGGACCCGGCGGCGATCGGCTACCCGGTGACGGCCTTCGCCACCCTGGAGATCTCCCAGGGCCAGGGCGCGGACGTCCGGACGCACCTGGCGAACGTGCCGGAGGTGCTGGAGCTGCACACGATCACCGGGATCGGGGACATGCTGGTGCGGATCGTGGCCCGTTCCAACGCCGACCTGCAACGGGTGATCGACCGGGTGGTGGGCTTCGACGGGATCGTCCGCTCCTCCACCGCGATCGTGCTGGAGAACCCGGTTCCGTACCGGATCCTGCCGCTGGTCGACCAGGCAGCCGCCGAGTAGGACGGTCCGTCCGGAGCCGTTCGCCGATTCGGCATAGGCTCGGAGGCTCGTCGGCCGCATGATTTATATATGAACGTTGCACTATTCCTCTCGCCACGCGTCGGCCCCCGGATACCCGGACCCTCCACACCCTCCCCCCGGGTGACCTCCGCATGACCAGCAGCCTCGCGACCTCCGGTACCGCCCCCACCCTCATCACCTCCGCGCAGCGCGCCCTGCGCCTGCTGGAGGCGGCCGCCCGCTACCCCAAGGGCGCCACCGCGAAGCAGCTCGCCCGGGATGCCGACCTCGCCCTGGGCACCGCGTACCACCTGCTGCGCACCCTGGTGCACGACCAGTACCTGGAGCGGCGGGCCGGCCACTACCTGACCGGCCCCGCGGTCTCCGGGCTGGTCAGGGAGGAGTGCCCGGCGGCGGGCCGGGCCCGGCTCAAGGCGCTGCTGGAAACGCTCGCCGACGAACTCTCCGCCGCCGTCTACTTCACCTGGTACCGGAACGGCGAGGTGGAGCTGGTCGGCGCGGCCGAGGCCCCCGGCGCTCCGCTGATCGACCGACACCAGTGGCGGGTCGGCGCGCACGCCCACGCGGCCGGCAAGACCGTGCTGGCCCTGATGACCGCCGAGGAGCGCCGGGACCACCTGGCCCGCCACCCGATGGTGGCGTTCACCCCGTACACCCTGCGGGACCCGGCGCACCTGCCGATGCTGCCCCGTCAGGGCCCGCGGTACGCCAGCCCGATCACCCAGTTCCAGGAGTACACGCTCGACTCGGCGGGCGCGGCGGTGCCGATCGTCGCGGGCAACGGCATCGGCGCGGTCTCGATCTCGCTGCCGATGGCCCAGGCCCACCGCCTGGCCGGGATCGCCGCCCAGCTGCGGACCAGACTGGCCGACGACTTCGCCTCGGTGGCCTTCGGCATCTGACCCGTCCGCCGGACGGGCGGCCGGCTCGGCCCGGCCCGGTCCACCGGACGCGGACGGATCCGGCTCGGGCGGAGCCGGTCAGCAGCTGGGGACGCTGCCGCCGCTCTTCAGCGCCTCCAGCACCGAGACCGACTCGGCCAGGGTGGCGACCGGCACCAGCCGCAGCGTCTTCGGCGTGTTCACCTGGGCGTCCGAGCACTCGTCCTTGGGCAGCAGGAACACCGTCGCGCCGTCCCGGGCGGCCGCCTGCGTCTTCAGCGGGACGCCGCCCACCGGGCCGACGGTGCCGTCCTTGTCGATCGTGCCGGTGCCGGCGACCTTGAGCCCGCCGGTGAGGTCCCCGCCCTTGCCGTCGCCGGCGAGCTTGTCGACGATGCCCAGCGCCAGCATCTGCCCGGCGCTGGGGCCGCCCACGTCGCCCAGGTCGACCTTGACCTTCACCTGGTCCGGCGAGAGGTGGAGGAAGTTCAGCGCGGCCGCGGTGGCGCTGTCCTGCGACTCGGTCATCTGCCGGGCCGTCTCCTCGTTGGCCTTGGCGGGGTTGCTCTGCGGGTACACCGTGTCGGTCGGGCGCACCGCCTCCTTCGGGTCGAACCAGGCCTTCATGGCCCGCCAGAAGGTGGTCCGCTGGTCCGGGTTGGTCGCCGTGATGGTGACCATCCGCAGCTCGCCCTCGGTGGTGCGCTGCGGTGCGCCGGTGATGGTGAGCACCGGCCGGTCCTCGAAGGCGCCCAGGGTGTCCGCGGTCAGGCCCGGCCAGGTGACGGTGTACGGCAGCGGGACGAAGGCGGCCACGCCGAACAGCGCGGCGACCAGCACCCCGCAGAGCGCGAGCGCGCGGGTGCGCGGGGAGGTGAGGGCCTTGGGGAGCTTGGTGTCGGACACAGAAGGAATCCAAACACACCCGACGCCACCCGCGAGCGCTACCTCAGGGCGTCGGCCACCTCGGTCGCCGCCTCCACCACCCTGGGGCCGACCCGCTCGGGCACCAGCCCGTTGAGCATCACCACGCCGACGCTGCCCTCGATGCCGCTCAGCCCGATCAGCGCGGCGGCGGCGCCGCTGGCCCCGGACTGTTCCTCCGCACGGGTGATGACGAAGCCCTGCTCGGGCCTGCGCTGGCCGGGGAAGGCGCGCGCCTCCAGGATCGCCCGGCCGGCCGCGCTCTCGGTGAGCGGGTGGCGCAGGCCGGTCCGGTAGGCGACGTGGAAGTCGGTCCAGCTGGGCTCGACCACGGCGACGGCCAGCGCCTCGTTGCCGTCCACCAGGGTCAGGTGGGCGGTGGCGCCGAGGTCCTCGGCCAGGCTGCGCAGGGCCGGCAGCGCGGCCTCCCGCAGCAGCGGGTGCACCCGGTGCGCCAGCCGCAGCACGCCGAGGCCGACCCGGGCGCGGCCGCCGATGTCCCGGCGGACCAGGCCGTGCTGCTCCAGGGTGGCGAGCAGCCGGTAGACGACGGTGCGGTTGACGGCCAGCCGGGCGGCCAGTTCGGTGACGGTCAGCCCGCGCTCGGAGTCGGCGAGGAGCTTGAGCACCCGCACCCCGCGGTCCAGGGTCTGGGAGGTCTCGGCAGTCACGACGGGCAATCCTTTCCGCGACGCTCGCGGGCGGGCGGCGCCGGTCCAAGGTCGGTGTCGCGCGCAGGTGGGGGTGGCCGCGCTCGGGCCGTACGGCGTCGCCCTTGACGGTCGCACGGTCCTGCGGAGCCCGTCCCCGGGGGTTGCCCGGCGGAAGAGCGTGGGGGAAAGCTAATGAAGGAAGTGTCGCGGCGGAAGTGGTTGTCCAAAATTCGGGCGCGATCGTCACCCGCGCCGCCGGGAATTACGGACGAATGCTCATGATTCGCCCGTCGGATCGGAGCAGGAGTTCGACCACGGTCCGATGTCCGGACGCCCCGGGCCGGACGGGCCGGTCGCGGCCCGCCCGGCCGGCGGTCACTTCGCCCACTCCCGGATGCGGGCGATCCGCGCCTTCAGCTGGTTGGCGGTGGCCTGCGCGGTGAGCGGACCGCCGCACTGGCGGCGCAGCTCGTTGTGGATGGTGCCGTGCGGCTGGCTGGTGCGGTGGTGCCAGGCGGCGACCAGCGCGTTCAGCTCCTTGCGCAGCTCCCGCAGTTCCTGGTGGGTGACCACCGGCCGCTGGTCGGCCGGCATCTCCAGCAGGTCGGCCTCCTCGGCGGGCTTGGTCTTGCTGCGCTGGATCTGCCGGTGCTGGCGCTTCTGGAGCAGCATCTGCACCTGGTCCGGCTCCAGCAGGCCCGGGATGCCGAGGTAGTCGTCCTCCTCCTCGCTCCCCGGGTGGGCCTGCATGCCGAATTCCATGGCGTTGTACAGCACCCGGTCGAAGACCGCGTCGGATCCGAGCGCCTCGTAGGAGAACTCGTCGCCGCCCGCGCCGTCCGGCCCGTCGTTGGCCCGCTCGGCCTCGGCGAGCAGCCGGTCCTCCTCGTCGAAGAGGCCGTCGCCCTCCTTCTTGGGGCGGTCCAGCACGTGGTCGCGCTGGACCTCCATCTCGTTGGCGAAGCCCAGCAGCATCGGGATGGTCGGCAGGAACACCGAGGCGGTCTCGCCGCGCTTGCGGGCGCGCACGAAGCGGCCGACCGCCTGGGCGAAGAACAGCGGGGTGGAGATCGAGGTCGCGTACACCCCGACGCACAGCCGGGGCACGTCGACGCCCTCGGACACCATGCGGACCGCGACCATCCAGCGCGAGGTCCCGGCCGAGTAGTCGGAGATCCGCTTCGAGGCCTCGGTCTCGTCGGAGAGCACCAGGGTGACCTTCTCGCCGCTGATCTCGCGCAGCATCTTGGCGTACGCCCGGGCCACCGTCTGGTCGGTGGCGATGACCAGCCCGCCGGCGTCCGGGATCGCCTTGCGGACCTCGGTCAGCCGCCGGTCGGCGGCCTGCAGCACGGCCGGGATCCACTCGCCCTGCGGGGACAGCGCGGTGCGCCAGGCCTGGGCGATCAGGTCCTTGGTCATCGGCTCGCCGAGCCGGGCCTCCAGCTCGTCGCCGGACTTGGTGCGCCAGCGCATGTTGCCGCTGTAGCTGAGGAAGATCACCGGGCGGACGACGTGGTCGGCGAGCGCGTGCCCGTAGCCGTAGGTGTAGTCGGCGACGGACTTGCGGATCCCGTCGCTGCCCGCGTCGTACGCCACGAACGGGATCGGGTTGGTGTCCGAGCGGAACGGCGTCCCGGTCAGCGCCAGCCGGCGGGTGGCCGGCTCGAAGGCCTCGAAGCAGGCCTCGCCCCAGGACTTGGAGTCACCGGCGTGGTGGATCTCGTCCATGATCACGAGGGTCTTGCGGGCCTCGGTCCGGTTGCGGTGCAGCATCGGGTTGACCCCGACGCCCGCGTAGGTGACCACGATGCCGTGGTACTCCCGGGACAGCGGCCCGGAGGAGTACGCCGGGTCCAGCTTGATGCCTATCCGGGCGGCGGCCTCGGCCCACTGCTTCTTCAGGTGCTCGGTCGGCGCGACGACCGTCACCTGCTGCACCAGGTGGTTGTGCAGCAGGTACGAGGCCAGGGTGAGCGCGAAGGTGGTCTTGCCTGCGCCCGGGGTGGCGACCGCGAGGAAGTCGCGCGGCTGGGTCTCGATGTACTTGTCCAGCGCACCCTGCTGCCAGGCCCGCAGCTTGCCCGCGGTGCCCCAGGGGGCGCGACCGGGGAAGGCCGGGGAGAGGTGGTGGTTTGCGGCGGGCGCGGCATGGCCGGCGGCCCGGACGGGCTCCTGCGCCTGCGGCGCGTCGGAGAACAGCGGCATCGAGGAGGCGGCGGCAGTACTCACGGTCTCCGAGGGGGATCATCGCAGGTCAGAGGCGGTTTTGCGGCCCCGTCCCGCGGTCGGGCGGCGATCGGACAACCCGCCCAGCCTACCGGCCCGGGGCCGTTCGGGCCTCCAGGCGCCGGGCCGCGCCGGGCCCGGACGGCCGGAAATCGATGTGATGCAGGTCACATGCAATCACTGTCGGAACCGGGTAATCCCCGGCGGCCCCAGGACTCTCACCAGTGTGAGGCCGCCCCAACCCCACCAGCCGTCACCCGGCCTCACACCGAACCGAAGGGACCCCCATGTACGCAGCCGTCGAAGAGACCGTCCAGGCCCGTCTGATCCTCTCCGCGCACCGCTCCGCCCGGCTGCGGGTCGTGCTCTCCTACCAACCGGAGGACCCGTTCGCGGTCCGGATGGCCTTCCCCTCCGAGTTCTCGCTGGACGATCCCATGGACGGGCAGAGCGCCGAGGACATCGTCTGGGTCTTCGCCCGCCAGCTGCTCTCGGCCGGCCTGGAGCTGCCGACCGGCGCCGGCGACGTCCACGTCCGGCCCGCTCTCGGCCGGCGCACCATGGTCGAGCTGCGGGCCCCGGAGGGCACCGCGCTGCTCCAGTTCGACACCGCCGACCTGCGGCGCTTCCTGTGGCGCAGCCGGCTGCTCGTCCCCGAGGGCGAGGAGCACCTGCACCTGGACGCCGACCGCGCGCTCGCCCAGCTGCTCGGCTGACCGGCGGGCGGCGTCCGGGAGCGCTCCCGCGCTTCCGGCCGTGAGCCGGCAGGAGCCGACGACAGCCTGGTCGCCGCGGATCGGCTGCCACCCGGGTCCGGGGCCCGGGGAGGCGGCCCGACGGCTAACCCGACAGCTTGCGCATCAGCCGTACGCCCTGCGCCGCCGTCAGGTGCGGCAGGTAGGCCTTGCCGATCGCCCTGGTGATGCCCGGCAGCGCGGCCGGGTCGGGGTACGCCATGTACATCGGCCGGTACTCCGGCTGGAACTTCGCCTTGAACGCCAGCAGCGAGCGGAAGCCGTACACCGGTTCCAGCACCCTGCCCATCCAGTCCAGCATCCGCTGCAGCCCGGTGGGCTGCCCGTCCTGCCCGGTACGGGCCAGCGGCGCGCCGGACAGCGACAGGAAGCGCGCGCCCTCCTCCTTGAAGCCGAGCGCGGCCGAGGCGATCAGGAACTCGCTGACGCCGCGGAAGCCGTCCGAGCGCCGGCGCATGAAGTCGAGCGTCCAGCCGACCGGCACACCGTCCTCGTACACCGGCATCCAGCTGGTCAGCCCGTGCACCACCCGCTGCTCGTCCACCGCGATCAGCACCCGCACGTCCGGGTCGTCCAGCTCCGCCAGCCCGCCGAGCGTGAAGCCCATCTCGGGCAGGCCCTTCTCGGAGACCCACTCCTCGGAGATCGCCCGGATCTGCTCCCGCAGCGCGAGCGGCGCCTCGTGGTACGCCCACCACTCCGCGGTGATGCCCTGCTTGCCGGCCTTGTTGAGGGCGGTGCGGATGTCCTGCCACTTGCGGCCGGTGAAGGCCAGCTCGGGCAGCGGCACCACGGTGTCCTCGGCGACCTGCACCGAGCGCCAGCCCAGCTGCGCGGCGGCGGCCATGGTCTCGCCGGAGACGCTGTAGAAGCACGGGGTCCAGCCCCGCGCGTCGCAGTGGCGGGCGAAGCCGGCCACGGCCCGGGCCCGGTCCTCAGGGGCGCCGAACGGATCGCCGGTGGTCAGCGCCACGGTGCCCACCACCCGGTAGGCGACGGCCGCGCGGCCCCGCTCGTCGAACCAGTAGTGGTTGCCCTCCCAGGTGGTGATGAAGGACAGCGTCCCGCCGCCGTGCGCGGCGAGCAGCGCCCGGGCCCGGGCCGCGGCCGCCGCGTCGGTGTGCAGCACCGGGCGGCGGAAGGCCGACAGCAGCGCGACCAGCGCGACCGCCCAGAACGCCAGCCCGCAGTACGTCTCCAGGAACCTCGCCACCGGGCCGACCGCGATCGGGTAGTCCGGCAGCAGGTCGTTGTACGCGGGCGGCAGGAACTGGGCCGGCAGCCCGTTCACCAGCCCGCGCACGTCCGCGCCGGGCTCGAACTGCCCGGCCTCCAGCCGCCCGAGGCCCACGTACGCCGCCGCGGCGGCCAGCGCGGCCCCGCCGACCACCACGGCCAGCCGGCGCACCGCCCGCCCGGGCAGCCGCAGCCGGAACCGCTGACGGGTGGCCAGCAGCAGTCCGGTCGTCAGCAGCGGCAGCAGCATCGCCTCGACGAAGTACTGCACCACGTCCCCGCTGACCGGCCCGGCGTCGAGGTAGAGCCAGGCCAGCAGCGCCCCCCAGAGCAGCTCGGTGGCGACGGTGATCAGCCAGGCGAACCGCAGCCCCCGGCGCAGCCCCTCGGCGAGCACCAGCAGCAGCGCCGGGAAGAGCGCGGCCATCAGCCGCCCGGGGGTGTCGAAGATCCGCTCGACGGCGTGGGCGCGGGCGCAGTCGTGCGCCGACATCGCGCAGAAGTCGGCCACCTCGTCCGGGCTGTACCGGTGGGAGAAGTACAGCTCGGAGAAGGTGTTGAACGGCCCGCTGGCGTTGTCGTACAGCGAGGCGATCAGCGGCCCGAAGGCGGCGGCGACCAGGCAGAGCGCGACCAGCACCCGGATCTCGGTGTGCGAGGAGCGGTGCGTGCGCAGGTACGGGCGGCTGCGGCTGACCAGCGCGCCCACGCCCAGCCCGACCAGCGCGGCGGCGCACCGCTGGACGCTCTGCAGGTGGCCCACGTACAGCGTCATGACCAGCGGGACCAGCAGCACCAGCAGGTGCAGCCGGCGGCGCCAGAGCACGGTGAGCCGGTAGCCGAGCACCGCGGCCAGGGCGAACAGGCCGACGCCGGGCCCGATCGAGGTCTGGCCGGCCACCGAGACGGTCCACTGCTCCCCTGCGGAGGAGCCGAACTCGACCAGCCCGGTGCCCAGCAGGGTGCCGGCCACCTGCCCGACGACCAGCACCGCGAGGGTGCGCAGCCGCCCGAGCCGCTGTTCGGCGGCCGGGCCGACCAGGAGCAGCAGCAGGCTGGTGAACACGTACGCGCCGGTGCCGGAGCACCAGAACAGCGAGGTGACCGGTGTCCACCAGCGGCCCTCGGCGAGCGTGGGCAGGCCGATCCCCGCCCGGGAGAGCAGGTGCTCGGACGGCCCCGCGGACAGGCTGCCGGTGGCCCCGCCGAGCACCCAGAGCCCGGCCAGCAGCGCCAGGGTCAGCGGCGCCGAGCACAGCCGGGCGCCGAGCGCCCGGGCCGCCCGCCGCAGCCGCCGCCAGCGCGGCTCCGGCGTCCGGGTGACCGGGGCGCGGTCGGCGCCCCGCTCGGCGGCGCGCTCCGCGTCCGGCCCGGCTCTGCGTTCCCGCTCCTCGACGGCCATCAGCGTGGTCCCCGCCCCGGTCACCGGGTCAGCCCGGTCTGCTGAGCGAGCCACGGGATCTGCTGGACGATGCCGGGCCGGAAGACGACCCAGCCGTGGCCGCCCGGCATCAGCTCGAACTTCGCCTTCATCCCGGCCGCCTGGACGGCCTGGTAGACCTTCTCCATCTGCGGCCTGAACTCCTCGTCGGCCTCGCCGACGAGGAGGAGGGCGTTGGTGTCCGGGAACTTCCGACGGGTCATCACCTGGAGCGGGTCGACCGCGTCGAACTTCTTCCCGTCGCCGCCGAACGCGGCCTTGACGGTGTCCTCCCGGGTGCCCAGGGTCGGCTCGACCTGCCCGGACATGTCCAGGACGGTGCCGTACACGTCGGGCGCGTTGACGCCGAGTTGGAGGGCGCAGGTGCCGCCCATCGAGGCGCCGCCGACCGCCCAGGAGGTCCGGCCGGTGGCGGTCTGGAGGTTCTGGTGGATCCAGTCGGGCACGTCCACCGCCAGGTAGGTGTGGGTTTTGGCGATCTTCGAATCCATGCAGAGCGTGTTGGCCCAGGTCGAGCCGAGCTGATCGGGCATCACCACGATCGGCGCGAGGCCGCCGTGCTGGGCGGCGAACGCGTCCAGCACCTGGTTGATCTGACCGGACAGCACCCACTCCCCCGGCGACCCGGGCTGACCGGTGAGCATGACGACCACCGGCAGCAGCGGCCGCGGGGTGGCCTGGTAGGCGGGCGGGAGGTAGACGTACGCGTCACGGGCCTTGAAGCCCGATCTGAGGCCGGGGATCGGCACCACCGAGACGGTGCCCTTCTCGGGCAGGTTCGCCGGGGGCTGCCAGACCTCGTCGAGCACCTTGCCCGGCGGGGCGGACACGGTCTGCTCGGTCTTGGGGACCAGGCTGTCCGTCCTGGTCAGCCACGGCGCCAGCATCACCCGCCCGTTCGGGAACTGGTCGAAGCCGATGTTGACCTCGGAGGCGGCCATCAGCAGCACCAGCCCGCTCAGGCCGAGCGCGAGCCCCCGGCGCGGCCAGGACAGCCGCCGGATCCGGTACCCGACCAGGCAGAAGCCCAGCAGGGCGACGGCGATCCACCGGCTGACGTACCGGGGCGTGCCCTCGGGGAAGGGGTGCCACCAGCCGTCGACCACGACGTCCAGCAACAGGCTGAGCGCCGCCGCGCTGAGCAGCGCGGCGGGCAGGCGGAACCGCCACCAGCTCCGGCCGCGGCCGACGGCGAGCGCGAACAGCGCCGCCCAGCCGGCGACGAGGACGGCGTGCGGGATCGGGCCGTGGGTGAGCGGCCAGTCGATCGGGTTCCAACGGGAGGCAAGGGTGAGCGTGCTCATGCGGCTTTGCCCGGAGCGGTGGTGCCGGCCAGGAATCCGTAGGCGACGACGTTTCCCTCGTAGCCCTTCTCCTCGCTGTACGTGCCGCCGCAGGTGATCACCCGCAGCTGTGCGTCAGCGGCCTGGCGGTAGACCCGGTCGTCCGGGAAGTCCTTTCGGTCGTGCACTTCGATGGCGTAGAGCTGGTAGACGGCGGTGGCGCCGTCCGCGCGGGAGATCTCGATCCGGTCACCCCGGCGCAGCGATCCAAGATCGTAGAAGACGGCGGGCCCGGCCCTGTTGTCGACGTGGCCCGCCAGGATCGCGGTGCCGCGCTGGCCGGGGCTGGCCCCGCCGCGGTACCAGCCCGCGAGGTTGCGGTCCCCCTCCGGCGGAGCCTGGAGGTGGCCGTCGGCGTCCAGGCCGAGCTCGGTGACCGGGGCGTCCAGCCGGACGGCCGGGATCCGGATCCGGGTCGGGACGGACCGGCCGAGCGGCGGGACGACGGAGACCGGGGCGAAACCGGACAGCGCCTGCCCGGCGCCGGGGGAGGGCGGCAGCACCGGGGAGCCCCCGCCGTGCAGCAGCCAGGCGCCGAGCACCAGCGCGGCGCCCGCCGCCAGGGTGCCCGGCCAGGGGCTCCTGCTCTGCTGGACGCCCACGGGCGCTCCCCTCTGCTGACCGGAATCCCGCTTCCTGGGAGTTTCCTGGGAACTCATTCAATCGGATCGGACCCTATGGCACGTCCCCACGAGGGTCGTAGCCGCACCCGCCGATCGGCAGGGTCGACGGCCTCCCACCCGCTCCGCGTGTGGACACGGACGCGGAGCGTAACGGCCGTGGCTCGCCCCCGGAACCGGCCGCACCCCTGTCGTAGAGCATCGACGGCCCGGGCCACCCGTTCGGTTGCGTCAATCGGGCGATCGGTTACGACCGCGCGCTGCGCCTCTCCGACCGTTCCGACCCGCGTGCCATGCTGACCCGGTCTCGGGTTCTATCACCCGACTGGTCCGACCGGAACACCCGCGTGCCGCACACCGGCCGAACGCCCCATGAACGGAGTGACCATGGACGCCCTCTCCCGCCGCACCCTGTTGGCCGCCGGAGCGG
>NZ_JAFLNG010000214.1 GCF_017427025.1 Streptomyces sp. FH025 | reverse complement strand
CGGTCACGCCGCTGGGCGCCACGGCCAGGACCGGGCGGAAGAACAGCTTGGCGGTGGTACCCACCTGGTCCGCCGCGTTCTGCCGGTCGCCACCCTTGGGGATGTTCACGATGATCGTGTCCGAGCCCTGGGTCTGGACCTCCGCCTCGGAGACACCCATCCCGTTCACCCGGCGCTCGATGATCCCGACGGCGATGTCCATGTTGGACTTGTTGAGCGCCTTGGGGTCGGTCGACTTCGCGGTCAGCGTGATGCTGGTGCCGCCTGCGAGGTCGATTCCGAGCCGGGGTTTGGTGTTGCCCGTCCCGAACATGAGGGCGACCAGTCCGACGGTGACGACCAGGATGAGGGCCAGTGCCCGCCCTGGGTAGCCGTCGCGCGGGCGCGACTTGGGTGTTGCCACCTTGCTCGTTTCTCCCTGTCCATGCCACGTCCCCGACCGGCCCCCCGTCCGGCTCGTGGCTGAACGGGGGGCCTGGCGGCTCTGCGGCCCTGAGGTCCTGTGGGCTCGCGGCGCTGTGCCGCGCGACCGGGCGGGTTGCCCGGCCGTACTACTTGCTCGCGGGAGCCCCGCCCTCGGCATCGCCCTTCTCGGCGCTGTCCTTGGTCAGCGTCAGCGGCTTGTCCTCGACCGGCGCGGCGTCGGCGTCCTCGGCCTCCGGCTCGGACAGCTCGTCGTCGGCGGGGCGGCCGTTGATGATCGCGTCGTACTCCTGGGGGTCCAGGACGGCGGCGATGGCGCTCTTGGTGAAGTGGGTGACCACCCCGGGCGCGATCTCCAGCTCGACGGTCTCCTCGTTCACCGCCTTCACCTGGGCGTACAGGCCGCCGATGGTGCGCACCCCCGCCCCGGGCTCCAGCGACGTCTGCACCTGGTTCATCTGCTGCTGGCGCTTCTTCTGCGACCGGAACAGGAGAAACATCACGAGCACGAGGGGGAGAAGGATGATGAGGTTCACTGCAGCCAGGGTCCTTTACGGGCCGCCGGCTGGCGGCCTGTGTGGTATGGGTCGGCCCGTCAGGTGAGAGGGGCGGTCCGGCGGAGTCTAGGCGACCCCGAACTGATCGGACAACGCCAAGCATCGCATCCTGCCGCCGAAAGTGGCGACCCTCCGCCGGTACGGTTTCCCCGGGCTTCGCCCCCGGCTCCTCCGTGCGCCACTTGGCCCACCCGGAGCGGGAACCCGCAGACGGTGTCACCCGTTCAGCGCAGGCAGGTCAACTTTCGTCCGCGGGGAACAGCTCCGGCTGGGCCGTCGACCTGCCGCGAGTGGTCTGGACCGGTGGGGTCAGCCCGAGGTGTTGCCAGGCCGCGGCGGTGGCGATCCGCCCGCGCGGGGTGCGGGCGAGCAGGCCCTCGCGGACCAGGAAGGGCTCGGCGACCTCCTCGACCGTCTCGGACTCCTCCCCCACGGCGACCGCGAGGGTGGACAGACCGACCGGTCCGCCGCCGAACAGTCGCAGCAGCGCGTCCAGCACCGCGCGGTCCAGCCGGTCCAGACCGCGGGCGTCCACCTCGTAGACGTCCAGCGCCTGGGCGGCGATCCCGGCGGTGACCACGCCGTCGTGCCGGACCTGCGCGTAGTCGCGGACCCGGCGCAGCAGCCGGTTGGCGATGCGCGGGGTGCCGCGCGAGCGCCCGGCGATCTCGGCCGCACCGGCCGCGTCTATCTCGACGTCCAGCAGCGAGGCCGAGCGGTGCACCACCCGCTGCAGCTCGGCCGGGGCGTAGAACTCCATGTGCCCGGTGAAGCCGAAGCGGTCGCGCAGCGGGGGCGGCAGCAGACCGGCCCGGGTGGTGGCGCCGACCAGGGTGAAGGGCGGCAGCTCCAGCGGGATGGCGGTGGCGCCCGGGCCCTTGCCGACGATCACGTCGACCCGGAAGTCCTCCATCGCCATGTAGAGCATCTCCTCGGCGGGACGGGACATCCGGTGGATCTCGTCGAGGAAGAGCACCTCCCCCTCGGTGAGCGAGGAGAGGATCGCCGCGAGATCGCCCGCGTGCTGGATGGCCGGGCCGGAGGTGATCCGGATCGGGGCGCCCAGCTCGGCCGCGATGATCATGGACAGGGTGGTCTTGCCGAGCCCGGGAGGCCCGCTCAGCAGTACGTGGTCGGGCGCGCTGCCGCGCTTGCGGGCCGCCTGGAGCACCAGGGACAGCTGCTCGCGCACCCGCTCCTGGCCGATGAACTCGTCCAGCAGCTTGGGGCGCAGCGCCGCCTCCACCGCCTGGTCCTCACCGTCGGCGGCGGCCGTGACCAGCCGGTCCACGGGTTCCGGGTCGTACATCCTCGCGGGCTCCAAAGTCTCCAGAGTCGACAAACGGACAGATCGTCAGGTGGACTCAGCGGGCGCGGTTGAGACCGCGCAGCGCCAGCCGGAGCAGGGCGCCGACGTCCGGCGTCCCCTGCGCCTCCGCCTCCGGCGTGACGGCCGTGACCGCCTCGTCCGCCTCGCGCGGGGCGTAGCCCAGGCCGGTCAGCGCGGAGTGCAGCTGCTCGGTCCACGGCGCCGGGCCGCTCGCGATCGGCTTCTGCGCGGGCACCGCGCCGTGCGGGGCTCCCAGCTTGTCCTTGTACTCCAGCAGCAGCTTGGCCGCCTTCGCCTTGCCGATGCCCGGCACCGCGACCAGCGCCTTCTCGTCGCCGCCGGCCACCGCGGCGCGCAGCGCGTCGGGGCTGTGCACGCCGAGGATCGCCTGCGCCAGCTTGGGACCGACGCCCGGCGCGGCCTGGAGGATCTCGAACACGGCGCGCTCGTCGTCGTCCGCGAAGCCGAACAGGGTCAGCGAGTCCTCCCGGACCACCAGCGAGGTCGCGAGCCGGGCCGGCTCGCCCAGCCGCAGGCCGGCCAGGGTGTTCGGGGTGCACTGCACCGCCATGCCGACCCCGCCGACCTCGACCACCGCGAGGCCGGAGGAGATGGCCGCCACGGGCCCTTGCACGAAGGCGATCACCGGATGGTTCCTTTCAAACGCGTGGAGCCGGGGACGGAGCGGGCGGCCCGGACGGCGGCCTCCAGCCGGTTGGTCGCCCCGCCCCGCCAGATGTGGCAGATGGCCAGCGCCAGCGCGTCGGCCGCGTCGGCGGGCTTGGGCGGCTCGTCCAGCCGCAGCAGGCGCTGCACCATGGCCGTGACCTGGGCCTTGTCGGCCCGGCCGGAGCCGGTGACGGCGGCCTTGACCTCGCTCGGGGTGTGCAGCGTGACGGGTATGCCGCGCCGGGTGGCGCAGAGCATCGCGACCGCGCTGGCCTGGGCGGTGCCCATCACGGTACGGACGTTGTGCTGCGCGAAGACCCGCTCGACCGCGACCAGGTCGGGCCGGTGCTCGTCCAGCCAGCGCTCCAGGCCCTGCTCGACCAGCAGCAGCCGCTGCCCGATCTCGGCGTCGGCGGGAGTGCGCACCACACCCACCCCGGCCATCCGCAGCGGGCGGCCCGGAGTGCCCTCGACCACGCCGACCCCGCACCTGGTCAGCCCCGGGTCCACACCCAGTACCCGCACCTCACGCCCCGCCTCTCGTCGATCGCCGCCCGCCGCCGCGCTCCGGCCCGTGCCGGCACTCCTCAGCCCATGGCGGGCGACCTGCGAAGGCTACCGCCAGGGTCCGACAACCCCGCCGACGACACCGGCCCGGCGGTCCTTGGACCACCGGGCCGGGCAGTGAGAACGATCACCCAGTGCCGTTACTCGGCGTCGAGCTGCGCACCGACCTCGTCGGAGATGTCGAAGTTGGCGAAGACGTTCTGCACGTCGTCGCTGTCCTCGAGCGCGTCGATCAGCTTGAGGATCTTGCGGGCGCCGTCGACGTCCAGCTCGACCTGCATGCTCGGGAGGAAGTTGGCCTCGGCCGAGTCGTAGTCGACGCCGGCGTCGACCAGCGCGGTGCGCACGGCGACCATCTTCGAGGCCTCGGAGACGATCTCGAACGAGTCGCCGAGGTCGTTGATCTCCTCCGGCTCCTGGTCGAGGACGACCTCGAACAGCTTGTCCTCGTCCACGCCGTCCGCCTTGGGGACGATCACGACGCCCTTGCGGGTGAACAGGTACGACACCGAGCCCGGGTCGGCCATCGAGCCGCCGTTGCGGGTCATCGCGACGCGCACGTCCGAGGCCGCGCGGTTGCGGTTGTCGGTGAGGCACTCGATCAGGACGGCGACGCCGTTCGGGCCGTAGCCCTCGTACATGATGGTCTGGTAGTCGGCACCGCCGGCCTCCAGACCGCCACCGCGCTTGACGGCGCGGTTGATGTTGTCGATCGGGACCGAGCTCTTCTTCGCCTTCTGGATGGCGTCGTAGAGGGTCGGGTTACCCGCCGGGTCGGGACCGCCGGTGCGCGCCGCCACCTCGATGTTCTTGATCATCTTGGCGAAGAGCTTGCCGCGCTTGGCGTCGATCACGGCCTTCTTGTGCTTGGTGGTAGCCCACTTAGAGTGGCCGGACATCGCCAGCTCCTTTACGTCGCCAAAGGGAAATGAACAGATGAGATCTTACCGGTGTCGTCACCGGTGAGGCGCACACGGCCTGCGGCGCCCTACGCGCCCGCGAGGTGCTCCTCGACCATCTTCACGAAGTAGGCGTGCACGCGGTGGTCGCCGGTCAGCTCCGGGTGGAAGGAGGTGGCCAGCAGGTTGCCCTGGCGCACGGCCACGATCCGGCTGTCCGGACCGTCCGCGGCGGGCAGCTCGGCCAGCACCTCGACGTCCGCGCCGACCTCCTCGACCCAGGGGGCGCGGATGAACACGCCGTGCACCGGCTCGTCGCCCAGGCCGCCGAAGGCGATCCCGGACTCGAAGGACTCGTTCTGGCGACCGAAGGCGTTGCGGCGCACCGTCATGTCGATGCCGCCGACGGTCTCCTGGTCCTCACGGCCGTCCAGGATCTTGTCGGCCAGCATGATCATGCCCGCGCAGGTGCCGTACACCGGCATCCCGTCCGCGACCCGCTTGCGCAGCGGGTCCATCACGCCGAACAGCAGCGCCAGCTTGGACATGGTGGTGGACTCCCCGCCGGGGATCACCAGCGCGTCGACCTCGGCCAGCTCCTCGGCACGGCGCACCGGGCGGGCGAGCGCGTCGGCCTCGGCCAGCGCGACCAGGTGCTCGCGGACGTCGCCCTGCAGGGCGAGGACGCCGATGACTGGAGTGCTCACGGTCTTCAACCTCAATCGATCGTTGCTACGGAAGTGCGCGGCGCGGCCCGCCGAGCGCCGAGGCGCTGCGGCGGGCCGGCACCGTAGGGGGCGGCTACCAGCCGCGGTTGGCGTAGCGCTCGGTCTCCGGCAGGGTGTCGCAGTTGATGCCGACCATGGCCTCGCCCAGGTTGCGGGAGGCGTCCGCGATGACCTTCGGGTCGTCGAAGAAGGTGGTGGCCTTCACGATGGCGGCGGCGCGCTTGGCCGGGTCGCCCGACTTGAAGATGCCGGAGCCGACGAAGACGCCCTCGGCGCCCAGCTGGCGCATCAGCGCGGCGTCGGCCGGGGTGGCCACGCCACCGGCGGAGAACAGCACGACCGGCAGCTTGCCGAGCTCGGCGACCTCCTTGACCAGCTCGTACGGGGCGCGCAGCTCCTTGGCGGCGGCGTACAGCTCGTTGTGGTCCAGGGCGCGCAGGTGGCCGATCTCGTTCTTGATCTGGCGCAGGTGGCGAACGGCCTCGACCACGTTGCCGGTGCCGGCCTCGCCCTTCGAGCGGATCATGGCCGCGCCCTCGGCGATGCGGCGCAGGGCCTCGCCCAGGTTGGTGGCGCCGCAGACGAAGGGGGTGGTGAAGGCCCACTTGTCGGAGTGGTTGACCTCGTCGGCCGGGGTCAGCACCTCGGACTCGTCGATGTAGTCGACACCGAGCGACTGCAGGACCTGGGCCTCGACGAAGTGGCCGATCCGGGACTTCGCCATCACCGGGATGGAGACCGCCTCGATGATCTCCTCGATCATGTTCGGGTCGGACATCCGAGCCACGCCGCCGTCCTTGCGGATGTCGGCCGGAACCCGCTCCAGCGCCATGACGGCCACGGCGCCGGCGTCCTCGGCGATCTTGGCCTGCTCGGCGTTGACCACGTCCATGATCACACCGCCCTTGAGCTGCTCGGCCATGCCGCGCTTGACCCGGGCGGTGCCGATCTGCGGCTGGTCTGCGGTGGTGGGGGTGGTGGACACGTGAGACCTCACTCGAAGATGAATCAGTGCTATCGCCCTATGGTAGGCAGACCGGGTGACCCCTCCATGCGCCACCAAGTCCAGCCCGGACGACGGGACACGACAAACGGGCCGTATCCGGGGGACACCTTAAGCAGGCGCGCCCTCGGGCGTGAGAGCGGGCGGCGGGGCGTCGTCCATCTCGAAGGCCATCGGGAACGGCGCCTTCCCGGCCAGCCGGAAGTACCGGACCAGCCGGTGCTCGCGCACCGCGCGCGCCGCCCGTACCGCGTCGTTGTGGAAGCGGCGGGCCATCGGCACCCGGCGCACCGCGGCCGTCAGATCACGAACCGCGTCCTCGCCACCCGGCTCGGCCACCAGCGCCGCCACCTGCTCCGGCTCCTCGAACACCGCCCGCAGCGCCAGGCTCAACTGGCTCTCCGCCACCTCGCGCTGATCGTCCTCGGCCTGCCGGGCCGCGTGCGCCGCGTCCAACAGCAGCAGCGAGGCCGCCGGATCCAGCAGCGAGGACGTCGCCAGCTCCACCGCCACCGAGGCCCGACGGACCAGCTGCGCGTCCAGCGCCGCCCGCGCCGCGTCGATCCGGGCGTGCAGCCGGTCCAACCGGCCGGCCGTCCAACTCAGGTACATGCCGAACAGCACCACGGCCACGCCGGCCCAGATCCAGGTAGTCACGGGCCGCTACGTTACCGGGTGTCACGATCCCGGCCCCGAGCTCGGCCCTGGCCTCAGCCCTGGGCGGTCGCGTTCCGGTAGGCCTCGCGGTCGATCTCGGCGATGTTCACCGCGGTGAACAGCCGGGTGCCCGGCTTCGGCCGGACGTGCTCGGCCAGCAGCGCCAGCACGCCCTCGCTCAGCGCCGCCTTCGCCTCCGGCGTACGCCCCGGGAAGATCTGGAACTCGACGTACACCTGGGCGTCGCCGGCGATCCCGCTGGTGCCCACCACCAGCTCCTCGCTCGGCCGGAACACCGTCTTGCAGGACTCCGGCTTCGCGTCGATGGTCCGCTCCGCGAGCCGGTTGATCGCCAGGCCCAGCCCCCGACGGTCGAAGTCCCCGGCCAGGCCGGCCGAGTAGTCGACGGAAATCTGCGGCATCGGTTGCCCCCATGGATGACGGTGGTGCGGTCGCCCGACCCTAACGCCGCCGATCAGTCCCGGGCCAGGCCGAACCGGCCGCGCCGACCGCTGCGCACGTCCTCCTCGACCGCCGCCGCCTCCCCCGCCGTCACCGTCTCGTACACCGCCAGGATGTCCGCGCCGACCGTCGACCAGTCGAACCGCCGCACGTGCCGCGAGGCCGCCTTCCGCAGCTCCTCCAGCCGCGCCGGGTCCCCCAGCAGCCGCAGCGCCGTACGGGCCAGCGCGTCCGCGTCCTCCACCGGGAACAGCTCGCCGGCGTCCCCGCCGTCCAGCACCTGCTTGAACGCGTCCAGGTCGCTGGCCAGCACCGGCGCGCCCGCCGACATCGCCTCGACCAGGATGATCCCGAAGCTCTCGCCGCCGGTGTTCGGCGCCACGTACAGGTCCACGCTGCGCAGCAGCCGCGCCTTCTCCCGGTCGGACACCATCCCGAGGAACTCCACCTGCGCCCGGACCTCGGGCGCCAGGCCCGCGACGGCCTCCTCCTCGTCGCCCTTGCCCGCGACCAGCAGCCGCACCCCCGGCCGCTCGGCCAGGATCCTCGGCAGCGCCGCCAGCAGCGTCGGCAGGCCCTTGCGCGGCTCGTTGATCCGGCCGATGAAGCCGATCGTGCCCGGCTCCCCCGACGCCGCACCGCCGGTCCAGCGCTCGTCCGGCTCGGCGTCCGCGAAGAAGCCGACGTCCACACCGTTCGGGATCACCACCGCGTCCCCGCCCAGGTGCTCCACCAGGGTGCGCCGGGCGTACTCCGACACCGCGATCCGCGCCCGCATCTTCTCCAGGCCCGGCTGAAGGATCGGCGAGGCCGCGATCATCGCCCGCGAGCGCGGGTTCGAGGTGTGGAAGGTGCCCACCATCGGCCCGGTCGCCGACCAGGCGGCCAGCATCGACAGGCTCGGCGAGGCCGGCTCGTGCACGTGCAGGATGTCGAAGCGCCCCTCGTGCAGCCACCGCCGCACCCGCGCCGCCGACAGGATCCCGAAGCTCAGCCGCGCCACCGACCCGTTGTACGGCACCGCCACCGCCCGCCCTGCCGAGACCACGTACGGCGGCAGCGCCTCGTCGTCCTCGGCCGGCGCCAGCACCGACACCTCGTGGCCCAGGCCGATCAGGTGCTCGGCCAGGTCCCGGATGTGGAACTGCACCCCGCCGGGGACGTCCCAGTCGTACGGGCAGACGATGCCGATCTTCACGGGTTCCTCAAGCTCCTTCGGGCAGGTCGTACGGGCGGGCTCAGGCCCCGGAGGCCTCGGCCGCGGGCTCGGAGGACCGGGCCTGCGCAGACTCCTTCGCGGCCGTCCCCCTCACCGTCTCACGGGCCGGCAGGTCGGCCAGCCAGAACTTCTGCAGCATGTGCCAGTCCTGCGGGTGCTCGCCGATCCCCCGCTCCCACACGTCCGCCATCGCCTGGGTCATCGCCAGGGTCTTCGCCTTGCGATCGCCCTCCTCGGGCGCCACCACCTCGGGGTGGATCAGCGCCCGCAGCACGGGGCCGTCGTACCAGAGCGTCACCGGCAGCAGCGCCGCCCCGGTCCGCTGGCACAGTGCCGCCGGACCGGCCGGCATCCTGGTCGCCTCACCGAAGAACGACACCTCGATGCCCGCGTCCGAGAGGTCCCGGTCCCCCACCAGGCAGACCAGCCTCCCCTCGCGCAGCCGCCGGGCCAGCGTGCCGATCACGTTCACCCCGCCACCGGTCAGCGCCAGGACCTCCATGCCCTGGCCCTCCCGGAACGCCACGAACCGGTCGAACAGCCGCTCCGGCTTCAACCGCTCCGCGACCGTGGTGAACGGATAGCCCTGCTGCGCCACCCAGGTGCCCGCCAGGTCCCAGTTGCCCATGTGCGGCAGGGCTATCACCGCGCCCCGCCCGGCCTCCAGCACCCCCCGCAGGTGCTCGAAGCCCTCGACCTGGACGTCCCGGGCGACCCTGGCCCGGCTCCACACCGGCAGCCGGAAGGACTCCATCCAGTACCGCAGGTACGACCGCATCCCGGCCCGGGACAGCGACCGCAGCGCGGCCTCGTCCAGCTCCGGACGGACCCGGCGCAGGTTCGCCTCCAGCTGGAGCACCCGCTTGCCGCGCCTGCGCCACGCGTAGTCCGCCAGCCGGTCGAACAGCCCCCGTGCCACCGGCTCCGGCAGGTGCTTCAGCACCGCCCACCCCAGCGCGTACGCCCAGTACACCAGTCGGTCCGTCACCGCAGGACGCCCCCCATCAGCTCCCGGCCGCCACTCGGTCGGCCTCGAACGCCTCCCGGCGCACGGTCAGCATCCGCTGGAACACCGTCACCAGGCTGCCCGCCGCCACCAGCCACAGCGCCACCGGCAGCAGCCACTCCACGTACGGCACCCCGAACTTGTGCAGGCCCGCGACCCCGGCCGCCACCAGGCTGGCCACCAGCCGCTCGGCCCGCTCCACCAGCCCCGACACGTCGCACGGCAGGCCCTGGCTCTGCGCCCGCGCCTTGGTGTACGACACCACCAGGCCGCTCGCCAGGCAGAAGATCGCCACCGCGCACAGCAGGTTGTCGTCGCCCTTGCCCGCGTACCACATCGCCAGGCCGCCGAAGATGGCCGCGTCCGCGACCCGGTCCAGCGTGGAGTCGAGGAACGCGCCCCACTTGGTGCTCCGGCCCAGCTGGCGGGCCATGTTCCCGTCCACCAGGTCCGAGAAGATGAACAGCGTGATCGTGATGGTGCCCCAGAAGAACTCCCCGCGCGGGAAGAACACCAGCGCACCGGCCACCGAACCGGCGGTACCGATCAGCGTCACGGCGTCCGGGCTCACGCCCAGCCGGATCAGGAACGCGGCGAACGGGGTCAGAACACGTGTGAAGAAGGCACGCGCGTATTTGTTGAGCATGGCCTTCCCAGCCGCTCCGATCTCCCAGATACCCGCCTGGCGCAGCACGCGCGGCAGGCGGCCGGACGAATGAGCACGCCCGGCGCACCCATCGTAGCCACGCCGACGACACGCTCCGGCGCACGCACCGCCGGACGGCACACCCGTCACGTCGCACACACGTGCGATCACCGGCCGGTGATACGACACGCGCCGGACCGGACCCGACCCTAAACTGCCAAAGACAGCCTCGGCGCGACGGGAGGAGACCCCGATGCCCGACCGCAGCACGGCCCGCGCCGGCCAGGCGCCCACCGTCACCGGCCCCCGGGACCTGCGCAACGTCGTCCTCATCGGCTCCAGCGGTGTGGGCAAGACCACGCTCGCCGAATCCCTCGCCCTCGCCGCCGGCGCCACCGGCCGCGCCGGACGCGTCACCGACGGCACCACCGTCTCCGACCACGAGGAGATCGAGCACCAGCAGCAGCGCTCCGTCCAGCTCTCCCTGCTCCCGCTCGAATGGAAGGGCGTCAAGATCAACCTGATCGACCCGCCCGGCCACCCCGACTTCACCGCCGACCTGCGCGCCGCCCTGCACGCCGCCGACGCCGCCGTCTTCGTCGTCTCGGCCACCGACCCGGTCACCGCCCCCACCCGCGCGCTCTGGGGCGAATGCGCCGCCGAAGGCATCCCACGCGCCATCGCCGTCGCCAAACTCGACCTCGCCCGCTCCGGCTTCGAGGACATCCTCACCACCTGCCACGACGCCTTCGGCCTGGGCCCCGACACCCTCCGCCCGCTCTTCCTGCCCGTCCTCCACGACGGACACCCCGACGGCAGCGTCGACCTGCTCACCGGCGACACCTACGGCGACACCGACCCGCTCCCCGACACCGGGCCCGCCCA
>NZ_JAFLNG010000213.1 GCF_017427025.1 Streptomyces sp. FH025 | reverse complement strand
GGCGTGACCTACGCCGCCACCGACTGGGGCAGCGGGTTCACCGCCAACATCACCATCACCGACACCGGCACCACCCCCATCAACGGCTGGACCCTCGGCTACACCTACACCGGCAACCAGACCCTCCAGAACGGCTGGAACGGCACCTGGACCCAGACCGGACAAACCGTCACCGTCACCAACCCCGCCTACGCCCCCACCATCGACCCCGGCACCGCCTACACCACCAGCGCCAACTTCTCCTACACGGGCGCCAACACCGCCCCCACCACCTACACCGTCAACGGCACCGTCTGCCGCGGCGCCCACCAGCCGCCGACCGTCTCGCTCACCTCCCCGGCCGCCGGGCAGACCTTCACCCCGGGCTCCACCGTGAAGCTGTCCGCCGCCGCGGCCGCCGTCGACGGCACCGTCTCCAAGGTCGAGTTCCACGCCTCGACCTCGGCGGGCAGCAACACCCTGATCGGGACGGCCACCACGGCGCCGTACACCGTCGACTGGGCGAACGTGGCGGCGGGCGACTACTCCGTCACCGCCGTCGCCACCGATGACTCCGGCGTCACCACGACCTCCAGCCCGGTCGCGATCAAGGTGGCCGGCCCGAGCATCCTGGTCAACCCGGCCACGCTCGCCGTCCAGCAGGGGAGCACCGGCACCTTCACCGTCGCGCTCTCCCAGGCACCGAGCGCGAGCACCACGGTGACGGTGGCCCGCTCGGGCAGCGACACGGACCTGAGCGTCACGTCCGGCGCCGCCCTCACCTTCACCCCCGCCAACTGGAACGTCCCGCAGACCGTCACCGTCGCGGCCGGCACCGACGCGAGCCAGGTCGGCGGAGCCGCGACCTTCACCGCCTCCGCGACCGGCTTCGGCTCCGCCGCCGTCACGGTGACCGAGGCGGCGAAGACCTCGGGCTACGACCAGTACTTCCTGGACCTCTACAACAAGATCAAGAACCCGGCGAACGGCTACTTCAGCCCGCAGGGCATCCCGTACCACTCGGTGGAGACCCTGGTCGTGGAGGCCCCCGACTACGGCCACGAGACCACCTCCGAGACCTACAGCTACTGGCTGTGGCTGGAGGCCGACTACGGCCGGGTCACCGGCGACTGGACGGCCTTCAACAACGCGTGGACGAACCTGGAGACGTACATGATCCCCAGCCACGCCCAGCAGCCCGGCCAGAGCACCTACAACCCGGCCAAGCCCGGCACGTACGGCCCCGAGAAGGCCCAACCCGACCAGTACCCGGTCAAGTTGAACAGCGCCGTGCCGGTCGGCACCGACCCGCTGTCCGCCGAGCTGAAGAGCGCCTACGGCACCCCGGACGTCTACGCCCCGGCCTGGCTGCTGGACACCGACAACAAGTACGGCTTCGGGCAGTGCGGGGACGGCACCACCAAGCCCAGCTTCATCAACACCTTCCAGCGCGGCCCGGAGGAGTCGGTCTGGGAAGCCGTTCCGCAGCCCGACTGCGACGTGTTCACGTACGGCAACAGCGGCTCCGGCTTCCTGAGCCTGTACAACGACGGCGGCGGCAGCTTCAGCAAGCAGTACAAGTACACCGACGCACCCGACGCCGACGCGCGGCTCGTCCAGGCCGCGTACTGGGCGGAGCAGTACGCCAAGTCGCAGGGCAAGAGCGCGGCCATCACCGCGACCCTCGCCAAGGCCGCCAAGCTCGGCGACTACCTGCGCTACTCGCTCTACGACAAGTACTTCAAGCAGGCCGGGAACTGCCTCGGCTCCACCACCTGCCCCGGCGGGACGTCGAAGGCGAACGAGCAACTCGGTCTGCTCACCTGGTACTTCGCCTGGGGCGGGGCGGCCGACGGCAGCTGGGCCTGGCGGATCTCCGGCTCCGCCGCCCACCAGGGCTACCAGAACCCGATGGCCGCGTGGGTGCTCGCCAACGACCCCGGCCTGAAGCCGCTCTCGCCGAGCGGCGCCACCGACTGGGCGGGCAGCCTCGACAAGCAGCTCCAGTTCTTCCAGTGGCTGCAGTCCACCGAGGGCGGCATCGCCGGTGGCGCCACCAACAGCTGGGGCGGCAACTACGGCGACGACGCGGCGCCGCCGACGGGCGACCCGACCTTCTACGGCCTGTACTACGACTGGCAGCCCGAGTACCACGACCCGGCCTCCAACCAGTGGTTCGGCTTCCAGACGTGGTCGATGGAGCGGTTCGCCGAGTACTACTACACCACCGGCGACACCCGGGCGAAGGCGATCCTCGACAAGTGGATCCCGTGGGCGATGTCCGTCTCCCACGCCGACCCGGCCACCGGCACCCTGACCACGCCCGACAAGCTCACCTGGACGGGCGCTCCCGACACCTGGAGCGCCACCAGCCCCGGCGGCAACGCCGGCCTGCACGTCACCGCGAGCGGCACCGCCACCGACGTCGGCGTGGCCGGCTCGCTCGCCAAGACCCTCGCGTACTACGCGGCCAAGTCCGGCAGCAGCAGCGCCCAGAAGTTCGCCCAGAGCATCCTGGACACCCTGCACGCGAAGTACACCGACGGCCTGGGCTACTCCGCCGCCGAGACCCGCACCGACTACAGCCGCTTCACCCAGGCGTACTCGCCGACCACCCACGAGGGCCTGTACGTCCCGCCCGGCTGGAGCGGCACCTACCCGGACGGCACCCAGATCAACTCGTCCAGCAACACCTTCCTGTCCATCCGCCCCTGGTACACCAAGGACCCGCAGTGGTCCAAGGTGCAGACCTACCTCAACGGGGGCGCCGCGCCGAGCTTCAACTACCACCGCTTCTGGGCCCAGGCGGACATCGCCACCGCCTTCGACACCTTCGCCCAGCTGTTCCCGACGGTGAACCCGGGCAGCTGACCGGGCCACCGAGCGCTAGCCCGGCCCGGGGCGCCGAGTCAACGGATCCGGTCGGTGCCGTTCCGTTCAGCCGCCCACGCCTTCCGGCCGATCCATTTCCGAAACAGAGCCGAAACATTCAACCGTCTATTGACGGCTCTCGCGGGCTCCGAGTTACCTAGCCACGGGAGCACATCCCACCGGGCGCCGACTGTCGGACGGCTGCCGTAGTGCTCCCGTTCCCCGAGCCGACGGCGGCACCGCCGTCGTCGCTCGTGCGCCACCACCCGCGGACGGGGCGGCGGCGCACCTCCCCCTGGAGCGACACTGGAGGTCGTCCATGCCTCTTCGAAGGACCCTGATCGGACTCCACCGTGCCTGGACGGCCCTGGTCGTCCTGGCACTGGTGCTCGCGGTCGGCGCGCTGGCCGCGGCCCCGGCCCGGGCGGCCGACGGCACGCTGAAGGCGGCGGCGGAGGCGAAGGGCCGGTACTTCGGCACCGCGCTGATGGGCAGCGACCTCGGCGTCAGCGGTGAGATGGCCGTCGCCCGGGCGCAGTTCGACATGCTGACCCCGGCCAACGAGATGAAGTGGGACACCATCGAGCCGTCCCCCGGCTCGTACAACTTCGGGCCGGGCGACCAACTCGTGCGCTTCGCCCGGGAGAACGGCATGCGGGTGCGCGGCCACAACCTGGTGTGGCAGAACCAACTCCCGTCCTGGGTGTCGAACCTGCCGCTGAACCAGGTGCGCTCCGCGATGGAGGCGCACATCACCGCCGAGGCCACCCACTACAAGGGCCAGCTCTACGCCTGGGACGTGATCAACGAGCCCTTCAACGGCGACGGCTCCTTCGTGCCCGACGTGTTCTACCGGGCGATGGGGGTCGGCTACTTCGCCGACGCGCTGCGCACCGCACACGCCGCCGACCCGGGGGCGAAGCTCTACATCAACGACTACGGCATCGAGGGCGTGAACGCGAAGAGCGATGCGCTCTACAGCCTGGCGAAGTCGCTGCTCGCCCAGGGGGTGCCGCTGGGCGGCATCGGGTTCGAGAGCCACTTCATCCTCGGTCAGGTCCCCGCCGACATGCGGGCCAACATGCAGCGGTTCGCGGACCTGGGCCTGGACGTGGCCGTCACCGAACTGGACGACCGCATCCAGCTCCCCGCCTCCGGCTCCGCGCTCCAGCAGCAGGCCACCGACTACGCCGCGGTGGTCCGGGACTGCCTGGCCGTCTCGCGCTGCGTGGGCGTGAGCCAGTGGGGCGTGGACGACGCGCACTCCTGGATCCCCGGCACCTTCCCCGGAACCGGCGCCGCCACCATGCACGACGGCAACGACCAGCCCAAGCCGGCGTTCTACGCGGCGCTGTCCGCCCTCGGCGGTTCGAGCTCCGGTGGCGGCGGCGCCACCACGGGCCAGCTGCGCGCGGTCGGTTCCGGCAAGTGCCTGGACGTGCCGAACGCCTCGACCACGGCGGGTACCCAGGTGCAGATCTACAGCTGCTGGGGCGGCACCAACCAGATCTGGACGCGCGGCGCGGGCGACCAGCTGAGCGTCTACGACGGCGGCGGCCGGCTGTGCCTGGACGCCTCCGGGCAGGGCACCGGCCCCGGCACCAAGGTGGTCGTCTGGCCCTGCAACGGCCAGGCCAACCAGCAGTGGCACCTCAATGCGGACGGCACCGTCAGCGGCGTCCAGTCCGGCCTGTGCCTGGACGTGTCCGGCGCCTCCGGCGCCGACGGCGCCCTGGCCCAGCTGTGGACCTGCGGCGGCCGCAGCAGCCAGCAGTGGACCCTCGGCTGACATCACCGAGCGGTAACGGCCGGACGACGCCGGGCCCCGGCGTCGTCCGGCCACACCGCTTTCGGCGCCCGGGGGCCCGATGATCTGACGGGCCGTCAACTGTCCGCGACCGGTCCGGGGTCGACCGTTCGCGGCGGGGCGGTACTGCTTCGCTCGACCAGGCTGGTGGCCAGGTCCACCCGCAGCGTGCCGGGCCGTACCCCGCGGGCCAGGTCGATCACCAGGTGGGTCGCCGTCTCGGCCATCTCGGTCAGCGGCTGGCGCACGGTGGTCAGCGGCGGGCCCACCCAGCGGGCCAGCGGCAGGTCGTCGAAACCGACCACGCTGAGGTCCTCCGGGATGCGCAGTCCCAGCTCGCGGGCGGCCTCGTACAGGCCGAGCGCCTGGAGGTCGTTCCCGGCGAACACGGCGGTCGGCCGGTCGGGCAGGCCGAGCAGCTCCAGGCCGAGCAGGCGCCCGGACTCGTGGTGGAAGTCGCCCTCGCGGACCAGCTCCGGGTCGTACGCGATCCCCGCCATGTCGAGCGCCGCCCGGTAGCCGTCGGCCCGGGCCCGGCTGCACATCATCCGCGCGGGGCCGCCGATCAGGCCGATCCGGCGGTGGCCGAGATCGAGCAGGTGCCGGGTGGCGGCGAGGCCGCCGTCCCAGTTCGTGGTGCCGACGGCGGGCACCTCCTGGCCCGGGTCGCCGGCCGGGTCCATCACCACGAAGGGGATGTCCCGGCGGGTCAACTGCTCCCGCAGCGAGCGGTCCAGGTCGGACAGCACCAGCACCACGCCGGTCGGGCGTCGGGCGAGCACCCCGTCCACCCAGGACTGGCCGGGGCCGTGCCCCGCGGACTCGGAGAGCACGATGCTCAGGCCCTCCTCGCGGACGGCGTTCTCGACGCCCCGGATCACCTCCACGGCCCACGCGCTCTCCAGCTCGTGGAAGACCAGTTCCAGCAGCGGGCTGGTCTGGCGGTTGCCGCGCCGCCGCCGGTAGCCGTGACGCTGCAACAGCTCCTCCACCCGCTCCCGGGTGGCCGGGGCGACATCGGCGCGCCCGTTCAGGACTTTCGAAACAGTCGGCGCGGAGACGCCTGCCTCCTGCGCGATCTCGGCGAGCGTGGCCGCTCTGGTCACAGGACCCTCCTGCACTGCCCCTGCTGGGCGAACTCCGTCGTGGATGGCTGGACGCACGGCCGTGGAGCGGTCGTACCGCACGGATGCTAGCCCGCCGACCGGGCCGAAGCCGATCCCGTCCGCACTCTTGACGGACGGTCGGCTCGGTTCTAGGTTTCCCACAACATTCGGCAACTTGCTCGAAACATTCGAATAGAGGGCAGGATATGCGATCCAGACTCGCCGCAGTCACCGCGGTCACCGCACTGGTCCTCGGAACGTCCGCCGCCTGCAGCTCCGGCGGCTCCTCCTCGGACGGTGAGGGGACGATCCACGTGCTGGTCTACGGCGACGCCGGCAACAAGGTCGAGAAGCAGATCGTCGAGACGTTCAACCGGACTTCCAAGGTCAAGGCGGTGCTCGACACCATCCCCGGCGCGGACTACCAGCAGAAGCTCCAGACCGTGATCAACACCTCGCGGGCCCCGGACGTCTTCTTCAACTGGGGCGGCGGCTCCATCCAGCCGTTCGTCAAGGCGGGACTCCTGCTGCCGCTGGACGACTTCATCGCCAAGGACCCGGGCCTGAAGGACAACTTCCTGCCCTCGGTCTTCAACTCGGCGGTGGTGGACGGCAAGCCGTACGGCGTGCCGATGCGCGGCACCCAGCCGGTGCTGCTGTTCCACAACAAGCAGGTGCTCGCCGACGCCGGGCTCACCCCACCGAAGACCTGGGACGAGCTGGTGGCCGACGTCAAGGCCCTGAAGGCCAAGGGCGTCACCCCGATCGCCCTCGGCGGCGGCGACCAGTGGCCCACCCTGATGTGGTTCGAGTACCTCTACGACCGGATCGCCGGCCCGGGGCTGTTCCAGCGTGCGATCGGCGGCGACACGGAGGCCTGGGCGAGCGAGGACAGCCGCAAGGCGCTGTCCACCCTCAAGCAACTGGTCGACGCCGGGGCCTTCGGGAGCAACTTCGACTCCGTGAAGTTCACCGACGGCGGCTCCCCGGCCCTGGTCGCCAAGGGCAAGGCCGCCTTCGAGCTGATGGGCTCCTGGTACTACTCCACGCAGCAGGACGCCAACCCGGACTTCGCCACGTCCGGCCTCGGCTACACCGGCTTCCCGGCCCTGAGCGGCGGCAAGGGCGACGCGGCGGACGTCGTCGGCAACACCAACAACTTCTACTCCGTGCTGAAGAAGAGTAAGCACCCGGAGGCCGCCGCGGCCTTCCTCAAACTGATGTACTCCGACGAGTTCGTGAAGGCGCAGCTGGCCATCGGCAACCTGCCGACGACCACCAACACCCTCGGCCTCCTCGACCTCTCGACGAACCCCGCCTACTCCAAGGACCAGTACCAGATGGTCAAGGACGCCCCCTCGTTCCAGCTCTCCTGGGACCAGGCGTACCCGCCGAGCGCCATGACCCCGATGCACACCGCCGTCCAGCAGTTCTTCAACGGCAGCGTCGACGCCGACGGCTTCATCAAGGCCATGCGGGCCTTGCCGACGTCATGACGCGCCGCGTGCGGGCCGGCGCGGAGGCGACCCGCCCGAGCGTCGTGTGGGCGCTCCCGGCGGCGGTGTTCTTCCTGATGTTCGCGCTCATACCGCTGCTGCTGGTCGCCGTCCTCTCCTTCGCCAGCTGGGACGGCGTCGGTGACCTGCGCTTCAACGGACTGGACAACTGGAGCGCCCTGCTGGACGACCCGGTGATGCTCCAGTCCGTCTGGACCACCCTGCTGCTCACCGCCCTAGGTGTGGTGACCCAGACGCCGATCAGCATCCTGCTCGGCGTCTGGGCCGCCGGGAAGCAGCGCAACCGGGCCGTGCTCTCGGCCGTCTACTTCGTGCCGCTGCTGCTCTCGGCGACCGCCGTCTCGGTGGTGTGGCGAGCCGTCCTCGACCCGAACTTCGGTGTGCCGTCCCAGCTCACCTGGCTGTTCGGCGACGGCAACCTGCTCGGCAGCAAGAGCGGTGCGATCGCGGTCCTGACCTTCGTCGGCGTGTGGCAGTTCACCCCGCTGCACGCGCTGATCTACCAGGGCGGCGCCCGGGCCATCCCCCAGGTGCTCTACCAGGCGGCGGCCGTCGACGGGGCGGGCCGGGTGCGGCAGTTCTTCCACATCACCCTGCCGCAGCTGCGCAACACCATCATCACCTCGGTCATCCTGATGGTGGTGGGCGGCCTGACCACCTTCGACACGGTGCTGATCCTCACCCAGGGCGGCCCCGGCACGGACACCACCGTCACCTCCTACTACATGTACCAAAAAGCCTTCAAGAGCTTCGACTTCGGCACCGGGTCGGCCGTCGCGCTGGTCCTCGTGGTGGTCGCCACCCTGATCTCGCTCGCGGTGGTCCGGATCTCCGGCTACGACCGGATGCGCGGCACGACGGAGGGCCTGTGATGCGACGGCGCCCCAACATCCTGGCCGGGCTCGGCTCCCTGGTGTGGCTGGTGCTGGTCGGCCTGCCGCTGTACGTGCTGCTGATCGCCACCTTCCGCACCCGCGCCGACTACTCCACCGAGGGCCCACTCAGCCTGCCCAAGCAGTGGACCCTGCAGAACTACCTGACCGACCTCTCGTCCGGCTTCGGCCGGGACTTCCTCAACACCCTGACCGTCACCGCCGGCGTGGTCGCCATCGTCCTGCTGGTCGTCCCGCCGCTCTCCTACGCCATCGTGCGCGCCCGCGGCCGGGTGACCGGCTGGGTGTTCCGGCTGTTCCTGCTGGGCCTGGCGATCCCCGCCCAGGCCGTCATCGTGCCGATGTTCTTCGTCATCAGCCGGACCGGCCTGTACGACCACCTGCTCGGCGTTATCCTCCCGACCGCGGCCTTCTGCCTGCCGGTCTGCACCCTGGTGCTGACCGGTGCGATGCGCGACATCAGCCCCGAGCTGTACGAGGCGATGGCGATGGACGGGGCCTCCCCGGCGCGGATGTTCCGCCGGCTGGTGATCCCGCTGTCCAAGGGCGGACTGTCCTCGATCACGGTCTTCGCCGCCCTCCAGGCGTGGAACGGCTTCCTCTTCCCGCTGATCCTCACCCAGTCCGACGACACCAAGCTCATCACCCTCGGCCTGTACGACTTCCAGACCGAACACGGCGTGGACGTGCCCGGACTGCTCAGTGCCGTGGTGCTGTCCATGCTCCCCGTCTTCATCGTCTACCTGTTCGCCCGCCGCGCCCTGGTCCAGGGCCTGACGGGGGTCGGAGGAAAGTGAACGAGCACCGCAACCCCGAGCCCGCGCCCGCGTGGCGGGACACCACGCTCACCCCGGAGGCCAGGGCCGACGCCCTGATCGCCGCGATGACCCTGCGGGAGAAGACCGCCCAGCTGGTCGGCGTCTGGGTCGGCGCCGACCCGGACGGCGACGAAGTCGCCCCGCACCAGCACGAGATGGAGCCGCCGCCCGACCTCGACACCCTCCTGCCGCACGGGCTCGGCCAGCTCACCCGGCCGTTCGGCACCGCCCCGGTGGACCCGGCGCTCGGCGCGCTCTCGCTGCTGCGCACCCAGCAGCGGATCGCCGCCGCCAACCGCTTCGGCATCCCGGCCCTGGCCCACGAGGAGTGCCTGGCCGGCTTCGCCGCCTGGGGGGCCACGGCCTACCCCGTGCCGCTGTCCTGGGGCGCGGCCTTCAATCCGGAGCTGGTCCGGACGATGGCCGCCGCCATCGGCCGCGACCTGCGGTCGGTCGGGGTGCACCAGGGCCTGGCGCCGGTGCTCGACGTGGTCCGCGACGCCCGGTGGGGGAGGGTCGAGGAGACCATCGGCGAGGACCCGTACCTGGTCGGCACCATCGCCACCGCCTACGTCCAGGGCCTGGAGTCGGCCGGGATCGTCGCCACCCTCAAGCACTTCGCGGGGTACTCCGCCTCCCGCGCCGGGCGCAACCTGGCTCCCGTCTCGATGGGCCCGCGCGAGCGCGCCGACGTCATCCTGCCCCCCTTCGAGATGGCCGTCCGCGAAGGCCGGCCCCGCTCGGTCATGCCCGCCTACACCGACACCGACGGCCTGCCCTCCGCCGCCGACCAGGCCCTGCTCACCGAACTGCTCCGGGACACCTGGGGGTTCACCGGCACGGTCGTCGCCGACTACTTCGGCATCGCCTTCCTCGCGACCCTGCACGGCGTGGCCGAGGACCGGTCCGACGCCGCCGGCCTGGCCCTGTCCGGCGGCGTGGACGTCGAGCTGCCGACCGTCGACGCCTTCGGGCAACCGCTGTTCGACGCGGTCGTCAAGGGCACCGTCCCGGAGCGGCTGATCGACCGGGCACTGCGCCGCGTGCTGACCCAGAAGGCCGAACTCGGGCTGCTGGACGCCGACTGGAGCCCCGTACCGGCCGCCCTCGCCGGCGCCGACCTGAGCGAACCGGGGGCGCTGCGCGGCCAGGTCGAGCTGGACCGGCCCGCCAACCGGGCGCTCGCGACCGACCTCGCGGAGCAGGCCGTGGTGCTGCTGCGCAACGACGGTGTGCTGCCGCTGCGCGAGCCCGCCCGGATCGCGCTGATCGGCCCCAACGCCGACGAACCCACCGCCGTGCTCGGCTGCTACTCGTTCCCGGTGCACGTCGGCGGACAGCACCCCGAGGTTCCGCTCGGCATCGAACTCCCCACCCTCCGTGAGGCGTTGGTGGCGGAGTTCGCCGGCAGCGAGCTGCGGACGGTGCGCGGCGTGACGGTCGACGGCGAGACCGCCGATATCGAGGAGGCCGCGGGCCTCGCCGAGGCCGTCCGCGCCGCCCGGTGGGCCGACGTGGTGGTGCTCGCCCTCGGCGACCGGGCCGGGCTGTTCGGGCGCGGCACCAGCGGTGAGGGCTGCGACGCGGCCTCGCTCGAACTGCCCGGCAAGCAACGGCAGTTGCTGGAGGTCGTGCTGGACACCGGGACGCCCGTGGTGGTCACCCTGCTGGCCGGGCGGCCGTACGCGCTCGGGCGCGCCGTCACCGAGGCGGCCGGGATCGTCCAGTGCTTCTTCCCTGGCGAGGCCGGGACGCAGGCGCTCGCCGGTGTGCTCAGCGGGCGCGTCAACCCGTCCGGGCGGCTGCCCGTCTCGGTCCCCGCCCACCCGGGGGTGCAGCCCTCGACCTACCTGGCCGCGCGGCTGGCCCAGGCCGGCGAGGTCTCCAGCATCGACCCGACCCCGGCCTTCGGCTTCGGACACGGGCTCGGCTACAGCGAGTTCACCTGGTCCGGCCTGGAGGTGGAGGCCGCCGAGACCGGGACCGACGGCGAGTTCCGGCTCGCCTTCGAACTGCGCAACACCAGCGCGCGGGCGGGCACCGAGGTGGTGCAGCTCTAC
>NZ_JAFLNG010000212.1 GCF_017427025.1 Streptomyces sp. FH025 | reverse complement strand
CTCATCGTGACCTCGTCCAGCACCCGGCCGGCCAACCCCATTGACGTGGAGGACGTCCGCGCACGCGTCAACGCCGCGCTCGCCGCGTTCATGGACGGCCAGTCCGCGCTGCTCGGCGGGATCTCGCCGCAGCTGGTACCCGCCGCCGACGCCCTGCGCGACTTCCTGCTGGACGGCGGCAAGCGGCTGCGCCCGGCCTTCTGCTACTGGGGCTGGCGCGGTGCCGGCGGCCCCGGCGACGGCGAGGGGATCGCCAACGCGGCGGCCGCGCTGGAGCTGTTGCAGGCCAGCGCCCTGGTGCACGACGACCTGATGGACCGCAGCGACACCCGCCGCGGCCTGCCCTCGATCCACCGCCGCTTCGAGGCCCTGCACCGCGACAGCGGCTGGCGCGGCGACCGCGAACAGTACGGCGCCTCGGCGGCGGTGCTGCTCGGCGACCTGCTGCTGATCTGGTGCGACGAGCTGTTCCTGCGCTCGGGCCTGGAGCCGGCCGCCGTGCTGGCCGCCAAGCCGGTGTTCGACCTGATGCGCACCGAGGTCATGCTCGGCCAGTACCTGGACGTGCTGGAGCCGGTGGCCGGGGACTCGACCGACGAGGGCGCGCTGGACCGCGCGCAGACCGTCCTGCACTACAAGTCGGCGAAGTACACCATCGAGCGCCCCCTCCAGGTCGGCGCGCTGCTCGCCGGGGCCGGGCCGGAGCTGGTCGAGGCCTTCGGGGCGTTCGGCCTGCCGCTGGGCGAGGCCTTCCAGCTGCGGGACGACCTGCTCGGCGTCTTCGGGGACCCGGCCGTCACCGGCAAGCCGGCCGGGGACGACCTGCGCGAGGGCAAGCGCACCCTGCTGGTCGCCCACGCGATGCGCGCCCTGCCCGCCGCCGACGCCCGCCACCTGGACGCCCGGCTCGGCGCGCCGGACCTGGCGGCCGAGGAGGTCGCCGAGCTGCGCGACCTGGTCGCCCGCAGCGGCGCGCCCGAGCTGGTGGAGCACCGGATCGAGCAGTTGATGCGGCAGTCGCTGGCCGCGCTGGAGGCGGCGCCGCTCGCGGACGAGCGGGCCCGTACGGTGCTGCTGGCACTGGCCGAGGCCGCCACCGTCCGCAAGTACTGACGGACGACGGCGGCCTCAACCGGCGGGTCACACCGCCGCGCGCACCCGCCGGGACAGCTCGGCGGCGGCCGCCCGCGGGTCCTCCGCCGCGGTGATGGCCCGGACCACGACGATCCGGCGGGCCCCGGCGGCCAGCACCTCGTCGAGGTTGCCGAGGTCGATCCCGCCGATGGCGAACCACGGCCGGTCGGTGGCCTGCTTCGCCGCGTACGAGACCAGGCCGAGGCCCGGCGCCGGGCGGCCCGGCTTGGTCGGGGTCGGCCAGACCGGGCCGGTGCAGAAGTAGTCCACGCCCGGCTCGGCGATCGCCGCGTCCACCTCGGACTCGGCGTGGCAGGACCGCCCGATCAGCACCTCGTCGCCGAGGATCGCCCGGGCGGCCGGCACCGGCAGGTCGTCCTGGCCGAGGTGCAGCACGTCCGGCCGGGCCGCGTGGGCGACGTCGGCGCGGTCGTTGACGGCCAGCAGCTTGCCGTGGCGGCGGCAGGCGTCGGCGAAGACCTCCAGGGCCGCCAGCTCCTGCTTGGCCTCCAGGCCCTTGTCGCGGAGCTGGACGATGTCCACCCCGCCGGACAGCGCCGCGTCCAGGAACTCGGCGAGGTCTCCCTGCTCGCGACGGGCGTCGGTGCACAGGTAGAGCCGGGCGTCGGCCAGCCGGGCCCGCGGGTCGGTCGTCACAGCGCCATGGCCTGGGCGCGGCGCTTGACCTCGGTGGCGCGGTTCTCCCACAGCGCCTGTACCGGGGTGCCGGGCAGCGACGGGTCCTCGGTGAACATCCACCCGATGATCTCGTCATCGGAGAAGCCGCTGTCCCGCAGCACGGTCAGCAGGCCGACGAGGTGCTTGACCGGGCCGTCCTCGTCGATGAACGCCGCCGGGACCTGCAGCGACTTGTTGGGACCGCGGCGCACCGCGATCAGGTCACCCTTCTTGACCATGTTGCGGACCTCGGTGACCAGCACACCCCACCGCTCGGAGATGTCGGGCAGGTACAGCCACTCGGGGACCAGGGCGTCAGTCTTGGCATCGATCTCACTCACGGCACCAGACTGCCACCTCGACGCACCGCCGCGCACCAGCCCCCTACGCCGCGGCCTCCTTGAGGGGCACCTCCGGGTCCGCCGCGCGGTCCCGGTCCAGCGCCGTGCCGCGCTCGATCAGCTTCCGCCCCTGGGCCAGGTCGCGCGGCCGGTCCACGGCCAGCAGCGCGCTCGGCACCCCGTCGCGCAGCCAGAGCACCGACCAGGCGGCGTCCCGCGGGCCGCCCCGCCAGAGCAGTTCGTCGCCCTCGGCGTGCCGTCCGGCGTACTGGACCATCCGGCCGAACTGCTCCGACCAGAAGTACGGCACCGGGTCGTACGGCCGCGCGTGCGCGTCCAGCACGGCGGCGGCCGCGGCCTCGCCGGACCGCAGCGCGTGGTCCCAGTGCTGGACGGCCAGCCGGGTGCCGCAGCGCGCCGAGGGGTAGCTGACGCAGTCCCCGGCCGCGAAGACGCCGGGCAGCGAGGTGCGCAGGCGCTCGTCCACCAGGACGGCTCCGGCGGCGTCCAGCTCCACGCCGGATCCGGCCAGCCAGCCGGTCGCGGGCCGGGCGCCGACGCCCACCAGCACCTCGTCGGCGGGCAGGTGCGAGCCATCGACCAGCAGGACCGCCCCCGGCTCGACGGCGGCCACCCCGACCCCGCAGCGCAGGTCGACGCCGGCCTCGGCGTACCAGACGGCCATCGCCGCGCCGACCTCGGTCGGCAGCGCGCCCGGCACCGGCGCCGGGCCGGCCTCGACCACGGTCACCTCGCAGCCGGCCTCCCGCGCGGCCGTGGACACCTCGGCGCCGATCCAGCCCGCACCGACCAGCACCAGCCGCAGCCCGGGGCGCAGCAGCGCGCGCAGCGCCAGGGCGTCGTCCAGGGTGTGCAGCAGGTGCGCCCGCTCGGCGCCGGGCAGGGCGCGCGGGGTGGCACCGGTGGCGATCACCAGCGAGCCGTACGGGAGGTCGCCGCCGTCGGTGTGCAGCACGCCGGGGGTGAGGCCGGTGGCGCGGCGGCCGGTGAGCAGCTCGACGTCGAGCTGCGCGAAGTCGATGTCCAGGGTGGTGGAGTCGGCCTTGCCGAGCAGCACGTCCTTGGAGAGCGGCGGCCGGTCGTACGGCGTGTGCGGCTCCTCGCCGACCAGCGCGATCCGCCCCGCCCAGCCGCCCTCCCGCAGCTTCAGGGCGCACTGCGCCCCGGCCAGCCCGGCCCCGACGACGACCACCTGATCCGTTGCGCTCAGCTCTGCCACGCCCGTCACTGTACTCAGCCCTGTTAGGGCGCCCTTCGTACGGGCCTTCGGCCGGGCCGACCCCCGGCGTTAAGGTGGGTGCACCACACGGGAGCCCGGCGTACCGGGCTGAGAGGCGGGCTGGCACGGCCCGCGACCGTCCGAACCTGATCCGGGTCATACCGGCGAAGGGAGAAGAGCAGCTTTGTCACGCTTGCCATCAGGCGCCCACGCCGACGTGCTGGTGATCGGCGGGGGCGTCATCGGCCTCGCCGTCGCCTGGCGCGCCGCGCGGCGCGGGGTGCGGAACGTGATCGTGGTCGATCCCGCCCAGGGCGGCGGGGCGGCCGGGGTCGCGGCCGGGATGCTCGCCCCGGTCACCGAGCTGCAGTACGGCGAGGAGCCGCTGCTGCGTCTCGGCATGGCCTCCAACCGGCGGTACGAGGCCTTCGCCGCCGAGCTCACCGAGGCGAGCGGCGGCCTGGATACCGGCTACCGCCGGTGCGGCACGATCGCCGTCGCGCTGGACTCCGACGACCGCGAGGAACTGCGCGAACTGCACGCCTTCCACCAGCGGCTGGGCCTGGACTCGACCTGGCTGACCGGCCGGGAGGCCCGCAGGCTGGAGCCGATGCTCGCCCCCGGCGTGCGCGGCGGCCTGCACGTCGCGGACGACCACCAGGTGGATCCCCGGCGTCTGCTCACCGCCCTGGTCGCCGCCTGTGAGCGCGCGAACGTCCTGCTGCACCGGGCCGAGGCCGTCGAGCTGCTGGTCGACGGCGGCCGCGCGACCGGCGCCCGGCTGAGCACGCGGGAGACGGTGACCGCCGAGCAGGTCGTGCTCGCGGCCGGCCCGCACAGCCACCGGCTGCCCGGCCTGCCCGAGGGCGTGCTGCCCGCGATCCGTCCGGTGAAGGGGCAGGTCCTGCGCCTCCAGGTCCCGGACGCCTACCGGCCGTTCCTGTCCCGCAACGTCCGGGCCGTCGTCCGCGGCCAGCACCTGTACCTGGTCCCCCGGGAGAACGGCGAACTGGTGGTCGGCGCGACCACCGAGGAGCAGGGCTACGACACCACCGTCACCGCCGGCGGGGTGTACGAACTCCTGCGCGACGCCCACGAGTTGGTACCGGGCATCACCGAACTCCCGCTCGTCGAGACCGCGGCCGGGCTGCGCCCCGGCTCGCCGGACAACGCCCCGCTGCTCGGCCCGACCGCGCTGCCCGGGCTGGTCGCCGCCACCGGCCACTACCGCAACGGCGTGCTGCTCACCCCGGTCACCGCCGACCTGGTCTCCGAGTACCTGGCCACCGGTGAAGTCCCGGAGCTGGCAAAGCCGTTCACGTCCACCCGGTTCTCCTCCGAACCCCTCGCCGCGAAGGCCTCCGCATGACCGAGATCGCCCTGACCGTCAACGGCGAGCCCCGCCGGGTGCCCGCCACGACCACCCTCGCCGAGGTGGTGGCCACCGTCAGCCGGTCCAACACCGGTGTCGCCGCCGCCCTCAACGAGGCCGTGGTGCCGCGCGGTTCGTGGCCCGAGACGGAGCTGAACACCGGCGACCGGATCGAGATCCTCACCGCCGTCCAGGGAGGCTGAACCATGGCCGACGACCTGCTGACCATCGCCGGGACGACCTTCACCTCCCGGCTGATCATGGGCACCGGTGGCGCGCCCAGCCTGGAGGTCATGGAGCGCGCGCTGCTCGCCTCCGGCACCGAGCTGACCACCGTGGCCATGCGCCGGGTGGACGCCACCACCCAGGGCTCCGTCCTGGAGGTGCTGACCCGCAACGGCATCCGGGTGCTGCCCAACACGGCCGGCTGCTTCACCGCGGGCGAGGCCGTGCTGACCGCCCGACTGGCCCGCGAGGCGCTCGGCACGGACTGGGTGAAGCTGGAGGTGATCGCCGACGAGCGCACCCTGCTGCCCGATCCGATCGAGCTGCTGGACGCCGCCGAGACCCTGGTCGACGACGGCTTCACGGTGCTCCCGTACACCAACGACGACCCGGTGCTGGCCCGCAAGCTGGAGGACGTCGGCTGCGCGGCGATCATGCCGCTGGGCTCGCCGATCGGCTCCGGCCTGGGCATCCGCAACCCGCACAACTTCCAGCTGATCGTGGAGGGCGCCGGCGTCCCGGTGATCCTGGACGCGGGCGCCGGCACCGCCTCCGACGTGGCGCTGGCGATGGAGCTGGGCTGCTCGGCGGTGATGCTCGCCTCCGCGGTGACCCGCGCTCAGGACCCGGTGCTGATGGCCGAGGCGATGCGGCACGCCGCCGAGGCCGGGCGGCTGGCCCACCGGGCCGGCCGCATCCCGCGCCGCTTCCACGCCGAGGCCTCCTCCGCGATGGCCGGCCGCGCCGACCTGGACGTCCGGGAGCGCCCGGCGTTCTGAATCCGTCACACATGTCACAAGCCGGTCCCGGCGGCGGTGTCCTCCGGGACCGGCGTCCACTCGCCCCACTAGAATCACCGGGTGGACATGGCATTGCACGACCCCCTGATCGGTACCCTGCTCGACGGCCGGTACCGGGTCGAGCAGCGCATCGCGACCGGCGGGATGTCCACCGTCTACAAGGGCACCGACACCCGGCTGGACCGCGTGGTCGCGCTCAAGGTGATGCACCCCCAGCTGGCCGGGGACGAGGGCTTCACCGCCCGGTTCATCCGCGAGGCCAAGGCCGTCGCCAAGCTCACCCACCCCAACGTGGTCAACGTCTTCGACCAGGGCGCGGACGGCGGAAACGTTTTTCTCGCCATGGAATACGTGCCCGGCCGCACCCTGCGCGACCTGCTGCGCGACCGCGGCGCGCTGTCCGTCCGGGCCGCGCTGGATGTCCTGGAGCCGGTGCTCGCCGCCCTCGGCGCCGCCCACCGGGCCGGGCTGGTCCACCGGGACGTCAAGCCGGAGAACGTGCTGATCACCGAGGGCGGCCTGGTCAAGGTCGCCGACTTCGGCCTGGTCCGGGTGCTCGGCACCGCCGACGGCGCGCCCACCTCGGTCAGCACCGCCACCAACGGCACCGTCCTGGGCACCGTCTCCTACCTGGCCCCCGAGCAGATCCTCCCGGACGCCCCCACCGACCAGCGGGTGGACGTCTACGCGGCCGGCATCCTGCTGTACGAGATGCTCACCGGCCGCCGCCCGCACACCGGCGACAACCCCGTCCAGGTCATGTACAAGCACCTGCACGAGGACGTCCCCGCACCCTCGCTGACCGCCCCCGCCGTCCCCCCGGCACTGGACGCCATCGTGGCCGGCGCCTGCGCCCGGGCCGCCGACGCCCGCCCGTACGACGCGGTCGAGCTGCTCGCCGCGCTCCAGCGGGTCCGCCGCACCCTCACCCCGGCCGAGCTGGACGCCGAACCGCCGGCCTCCACCCAGGCGAGCCCGCGCTACCCGACCAACGAGCCGACCTCGGTGATCCGGCCGCTGCCCCGGCCCGCCGACGCCCCGCCGACGGAGCGCACCAGCGTGCTGAACGTGCCGCCGGAGCTGATGGACCAGCTGCTCGCCGAGCCCCGCCCGTACGACGAGCCGACCCCGGTCCGCACGCGCCGGCCCAACCCGCTGCGCCGCCTCCCCCGCAAGCCGCTGATCTGGACCGCCGCGCTGACCGCCCTGGCGCTCGCGGTCGGCGGCGCCACCTACGGGATCTCCGAGGGGCTGTACGGCTCGGTGCCGAGCGTGCTCGGCAAGGACCGGGGCGAGGCGCAGCGGATCCTGGACAAGGAGGGCATGCACGGCAGGTTCGTCGACGCGTTCAGCGAGTCCGTCCCCGCCGGGGAGGTGATCGCGACCGACCCCGGGGTGGGCGCGCGCACCCGCAAGAGCGACTCGGTGACGGTCACCGTCTCCAAGGGCCCCAAGCGGATCGCGGTGCCGGACGTGACCGGCAGGAGCGCGGACGACGCGGCCGCCGCGTTGGCCGGCGCCCAGCTGACCAGGGGGTCGGTGACCGAGACCTACAACGACGGCGTGCCGGAGGGCTCGGTGATCAGCAGCTCGCCGGCCGCCGGGCAGCTGCTGCAGGAGAACGCCGCGGTCTCGCTGGTGGTCAGCAAGGGCATGGTGCCGGTCCCGGACGTCACCGGGATGACCAAGGACGACGCGCAGAAGGCGCTGCAGGCGGCGGGCTTCACCGTGCAGACCACCGGGTGGGACGTGTTCGGCTCGGTCAAGGTGTCCGGCCAGTCCCCGGCGGCCGGCGAGCGGCGGCCGCAGCGCACCGCGGTGACGATCAGGTTCTCGCTGTTCTGACGGCCCGGGCCGCTCAGCGCAGCGGCCCGTCGCCCGGCTCCTCCTGGTAGGAGTAGCGCTGCTCGCGCCACGGGTCGGCGAGGTTGTGGTAGCCGCGCTCCTCCCAGAAGCCGCGCCGGTCAGCCCTCATGTACTCCACCGCGCGCACCCACTTGGGGCCCTTCCAGGCGTACAGCTGCGGGACGACCAGCCGGACCGGGAAGCCGTGTTCGGCGGTCAGCGCCTCACCGTTGCGGTGGGTGGCGAGCAGCGTGCGGGCGTCGGCGAAGTCGGCCAGCCGCAGGTTGGCGCTGTAGCCGTACTCGGCCCAGACCATGACGTGGGTGACGCCGGGCGCCGGGGGCACCAGGTCGAGCAGCAGGGCGGCGGACACGCCCGTCCACTCGTTGCCGAGCAGGGAGAACTTGGTGACGCAGTGCAGGTCGGCGACGACGGTGGTGCGCGGCAGGGCGTTGAAGGCGTCGAAGTCCCAGCTGTGCTTCTCCGCCGAGGCGGTGGCGCCGAACACCTGGAGGTCCCAGCTCAGCGGCTTGAATCGGGGCACCGGCCCGTAGTGCAGGGCGGGCCAGCCGCGTTGCACGCGCTGGCCCGGGGGGAGCCTCGGGTCAGACGGCGGTAGCGGTTCTGGCTTGGACTGACCCATGGCTCCATGGTGACAGACGGCGGCCGGGCCTCGGCGCGCGCCCCTTTCCTCCACATTCACGCCCTGCCCGTACGGGCCAAAGGTCGATCGCCCACTCACCGATTTCCACCCGAATCGGATATTCCGACACATGTCCTAGTGAGTGTGAACTTACTGGAATTTCATCCCATGACGGTGCCAGGATGCGCAGCGCAGGGCCCCACCGCAGGACCAACCGCAGGACGTAGCGCAGGGAGGCAGCACCATGCAGGGCGACCCGGAGGTCATCGAGTTCCTCAACGAGCAGCTCACGGCCGAGCTCACCGCGATCAACCAGTACTTCCTGCACGCCAAGATGCAGGAGAACTTCGGCTGGACGAAGCTCGCCAAGTACACCCGGCACGAGTCCTTCGACGAGATGAAGCACGCCGAGACGCTCACCGACCGGATCCTGTTCCTGGAGGCGCTGCCCAACTACCAGCGGCTGTTCCACGTCCGGATCGGCCAGACGGTCAAGGAGATGTTCGAGGCGGACCGCCAGGTCGAGGTCGAGGCGATCGACCGGCTCAAGCGCGGGATCGTGGTGATGCGGGCCAAGAACGACGTCACCTCGGCGAACATCTTCGAGGACATCCTGGCCGACGAGGAGCACCACATCGACTACCTCGACACCCAGCTGGAACTGCTGGAGAAGCTCGGCGAGGCGCTCTACATCGCGCAGGTGATCGAGCAGCCGGAGTCCTGAGGCTCCGGGACCGGCCCAGGCTCCGGCTCAGGCCACCCGCAGCGGGAGCACCGCGGGTGCGACCACCGGGGCGATCGGCGCGACGGGCGCGATCGGCGCCGCCGGCACGGCGGAGGCGGGCGCCTCCTGGATCTCCGGGTCGGCCAGGCCGAGCCTGGCGGCCAGCCGGGCGGTGGGGCAGGGCCGGGCGCCGTGCTCGCCGAGCAGCGCCTGGATCCGGCGGACGCAGGACCCGCAGTCCGTACCGGCCTTGCAGCCCCTCGCTATCTGGCGCGGGGTGTCGGCCCCCTCGTCGATCGCCTTCTTCACCTGGTCCTCGGTGACCGCATGGCACATGCACACGTACATCGCGGTCTCTCCCGGGGTGAGGCGTCGGAGTGGATCTTGACTAAGGCTAGCCTTAGTTCACTGAGCCTCACCTTACCTGGCAAAACGGGCACGAAGAAGCCCCTCCGGTCTCGGGAGCGCCAAAACCGGAGGGGCTTTCGTCACATTCGCGGTGAAGAGGACCCGGGACAGGGCCTACTGGCCGCTGCGGTACATCTCCGCCACCAGGAACGCCAGGTCCAGCGACTGGCTGCGGTTGAGCCGCGGGTCGCAGGCCGTCTCGTAGCGCTGGTGCAGGTCGTCGACCAGCACCTCGTCGCCGCCGCCGACGCACTCGGTGACGTCGTCGCCGGTCAGCTCCACGTGGATGCCGCCCGGGTGGGTGCCGAGCGCGCGGTGCACCTCGAAGAAGCCCTTGACCTCGTCCAGCACGTCGTCGAAGCGGCGGGTCTTGTGCCCGCTGGACGCCTCGAAGGTGTTGCCGTGCATCGGGTCGCAGATCCACACCGGCTTGGCGCCGGAGGCGGTGACCTTCTCCACCAGGGCGGGCAGGTGCTCGCGGATCTTGCCCGCGCCCATCCGGGTGATGAAGGTGAGGCGGCCGGGCTCGCGCTCCGGGTCCAGCTTCTCGATCAGGGCGAGCGCCTCGTCCACCGAGGTGGTCGGGCCGAGCTTGACCCCGATCGGGTTGCGGATCTTGGAGGCGAACTCGATGTGCGCGTGGTCCAGCTGACGGGTGCGCTCGCCGACCCACACCATGTGGCCGGAGACGTCGTACAGCTCACCGGTGCGCGAGTCCACGCGGGTCAGCGCGGTCTCGTAGTCCAGGATCAGCGCCTCGTGCGAGGAGAAGAACTCGACGGTCTTGAACTCCTCCGGGGCCACCCCACAGGCGTTCATGAACGCCAGGGCGTTGTCGATCTCCCGGGCGAGCTGCTCGTAGCGCTGGCCGGCCGGCGAGTTGCGCACGAAGTCCTGGTTCCAGGCGTGCACCTGGCGCAGGTCCGCGTAACCACCGGTGGTGAAGGCGCGCACCAGGTTCAGCGTCGCGGCGGACGCGTTGTACATCCGCTTCAGGCGCTCCGGGTCCGGGATGCGGGACTCGGGGGTGAACTCGAAGCCGTTCACCGAGTCGCCGCGGTAGACCGGCAGGGTCACGCCGTCGCGGGTCTCGGTCGACTTCGAACGCGGCTTGGAGTACTGACCGGCGATCCGGCCGACCTTCACGACCGGAACCGAGGCCGCGTACGTCAGCACGGCGGCCATCTGGAGCAGGGTCTTCAGCTTGTTGCGGATGTGTTCGGCCGACACGCCGTCGAAGGCCTCGGCACAGTCGCCGCCCTGCAGGAGGAACGCCTCCCCACGCGCCACGGCTCCGAGCCGGGCGCGCAGCTGGTCGCACTCGCCGGCGAAGACGAGCGGCGGATAGGAGGCGAGCTCCGCAAGGGTCTTGCGCAGAGCCTCGTGGTCCGGCCATTCAGGCTGCTGCGCCGCGGGCAGGGACTGCCATGTGTGGAGATTTGTCACGGTCACGCACCCAAGGCTACGGGGTGACCCGACCCGTTCGTGACCATTGCCCGAGGGATGAGACACATCGCGGACGATTCTCGTGACCCCGCTCACCCGCCCGGTCCCATCCGCTACGCTCACCCCGTGCACGCGCTTCACACCAACTCCTGGTGGTGGGCCTTCCCCTTGGGTGGCCCACAGATCGCGCGTTCCTAGACGAACACGACGGCCGC
>NZ_JAFLNG010000211.1 GCF_017427025.1 Streptomyces sp. FH025 | reverse complement strand
GCGGTGCGCGCGATGCGCCCGCGGATCGCGTACCAGCTGGCGACGAGTGCCGCAGCGATGAGCGGTACGCACAGCACGGTGGTGCGTCCGGCGCCGCCGTCGGCGTACATGAGGACCAGGACGGCAGCGAGGAAGGCCAGCGTCACGAGTTCGGTCCAGGGCGAGCCGGGCAGGCGGTAGCCGGGGCGGGTCAGTTCGCCGGCCGTGGTCTTCCGCCAGAACAGGAGGTGGCAGACCATGATCATGCCCCAGGTGGCGATGATGCCGATGGCCGCGAGGTTGAGCACGATCTCGAACGCGTCGGCGGGGACCACGAAGTTGAGGCCGACACCGAGGACGCACATGCCGCTGGTGAGCAGGATGCCGCCGTAGGGCACCTGGGTGCGACTCATCCGTGCGGTGAAACGCGGGGCCGATCCGTTGACGGCCATGGAGCGCAGGATGCGGCCGGTGGAGTAGAGGCCGGAGTTGAGCGAGGACATCGCCGCGGTGAGGACGACCAGGTTCATCACACTGCCCGCCGCCGGGACACCGATGTGGGAGAGCACCGTCACGAAGGGACTCTGGCCGGAGGTGTACTTGTTCCACGGCAGCAGCATCGAGAGCAGGACGACCGAGCCGACGTAGAACAGGCCCACGCGCCACATGATCGAGTTGATCGCCTTCGGCATGATCTTCTCGGGGTTCTCGGTCTCCCCGGCCGTCACGCCGACCAGTTCGACGGAGGCGTAGGCGAAGACGACGCCCTGGATGATCAGCAGCATCGGCAGCAGGCCGTTGGGGAAGATGCCGCCGTTATCGGTGATCAGGGACGGACCGGGTACGGCGCCGTCGACAGGGTGTCGGGTGACGAGCAGGAAGATCCCGATGCCCATGAAGACGACCAGGGCGCTGACCTTGACGATGGCGAACCAGAACTCCAGTTCGCCGAAGATCCGCACCGAGATGAGGTTCACGGTGAGGACCACGGCCAGGGCTATGAGCGCGATCACCCATTGCGGGACGTCGGAGAACAGGTGCCAGTAGTGGGTGTACGTGGCGACGGCGGTGATGTCGGCGATGCCGGTGGTCGCCCAGTTGAGGAAGTACATCCAGCCTGCGGTGTACGCGCCCCTCTCCCCCAGGAACTCCCGGGCGTAGGACACGAAGGCGCCGGAGGACGGGCGGTACAGGACCAGCTCGCCGAGCGCTCGCACAACGAGGAACGCGAAGACGCCGCAGATGGCGTACGCGACGAACAGGGAGGGCCCGGCATCGGCGAGCCGTCCGCCCGCGCCGAGGAACAGCCCGGTGCCGATGGCACCGCCGATGGCGATCATGTTGACGTGCCGGGCTTTCAGGGACTTGCTGTAGCCGGTGTCGCCGGCGTCGACGTGACGGGTCGTGGGGCGCTTCTCGTCTTTGAGGAAATGCTCGCTCACGCCTCGGCTCTGCCTTCTCTTGAGGTGTCCGCGCGCTGGGGGCGCACGATGTCGGTGAGGGGGGCCTCCACGCGGTGGAGGTGGTGGGACATCGCCTCGACGGCGTCGGGCTCGGAACCGTCGATCAGGGCCTCGACGATCGCCCGGTGCTCGCAGCCGGACTGCTCGCGCCGACCGCCGAGTTCGTTGAGGAGGGGCGACTGACGCGCCAGTGCGTCACGGATCTCCTCGATCACCCGGTGGAACACCGGGTTGCTGGAGGCCTCGGCCACCGCCAGGTGGAACACGGTGTCCAGGGCGACCCACGCGGTGGTGTCGGTCTCCCGCTCCATCCGGTCGAGCAGGTGGGCCAGGTGGTCCAGGTCCTCCGGGGTCCGGCGCAGCGCCGCGTGTCCGGCGACCGGGATCTCGACCTGCCGGCGCACTTCCAGGAGGTCGCCGGCCGCGTAGTCGCCGGGATCGGAGCACAGCGGTGTCAAGACACCGGGGTCGACGGAGTGACCTCCGGTGTACCCCGCCGGATGCGCACCTTGCTCTCGCTCTCGGCGATGCGACCCGGAGCGGGGTTCGGAGCCCACCTGGCGGCGGCCACCAGGGCGTGCACCACGGCCGAATCGAAAGCCACTTCGGGGTGCCACTGCACGCCGACCGCGAAGCGGTGCCGGGTGCTCTCGACCGCCTCGATGGTGCCGTCCGCCGTGCGGGCGCCCACGATCAAGCCGGCCCCGAGGGAGTCCACCGCCTGATGATGGTGCGTGGCGACCTGGCGGGTCCCCGGAAGGAGTGCGCCGATCCGCGTCCCCGGCACCGTGGTGACGGCATGGGGGGAGAAGTGGCCGCCGTGCAGGTTGTGCCCGTGGTGACCCACCGTTTCGGGGAGGTGCTGGATCAGGGTTCCGCCTGCGTGCACGTTCATCAACTGCATTCCCCGGCACACTCCGAGCACTGGTACGTCACGCGCGAGAGCCTCGGTCAGCACGGCCCACTCCCACTGGTCGCGCTCGCGGACCGGCGGTCCCGTGCACGGATGCGGCCGCGCCCCGTACAGCGCGGGATCCACGTCCTCGCCGCTGGTCAGGATGATCGCGTCCAGGCGCGCGACGACATCGGCCGCGGCTTCCGGCGCGTCCGGCGGCAGCAGGACCACGCGGCCGCCCGCCGCCTGGAGACAGCTGATGTACGCCGCGGGCAGCAGCGCGGCGGGCAGCTCCCACTCCCCCCACTGAGCGTCGGCGAGGTAGGTGGTCAGTCCGATGAGTGGCTTGGGCATACCACTTCCTTTCAGGGGCGGGAGTCGATCGTCGACGGCCGTCTCCTCCGTAGCCCACCCGCCCGACGGACGCGGGGTCAGGAGGGCTACGGAAGAGGGGGTGCACGGCCCTGCGGGCGCACGAACGCGCCCGACGAGGGAGGTGGTGGGTCGCGGACCCGGGGGTGGAGGCTTGCGCATCCGGGCCGCGAGCAAGAATCCTGCTGCCGTTCATGCTTAAGCACAAGAAAAGACATCTTCGCGACAGATAAGTGAGCCTTAACTCCGTGCAGAAACTCGACCCCCGGTTGCTCGCCACTCTTCAGGCCGTGGTCCGCCACCGCTCCTTCACCGCCGCCGCACGCGAGCTGGGCTACAGCGCGCCCGCCGTCTCGCAACAGATCGCCGAACTCGAACGCCGCGCCGGCCTCATCCTGATCGAGCGCCGCCCCGTACGCGCCACCCCGGCCGGCATGGTCCTCCTCGACGCCGAACAGCGCGTCCGAAGCGCACTGGCGGCGGCGTCCGTGGAACTCGACGCCATGCGTGCGGGCACTGCCGGACGGATCAGGCTCGGCGCCTTCGCCTCCGCCGCCGCCGGCATCGTCCCGCAGGCGCTGGCAGAGCTTCACACGACCTATCCGGATGTGCAGGTCAGCCTCTCCCAAGTGGAGCCCGAAGCCGGCTACGGCCGGCTCAAACGGGGAGACATGGACCTGGCCCTCAGTTACGACTATGACTTCATCCCGATGCCACCGCCCCGGGGGCTGCGCCGAACGCTGGTCGCACGGGACCCGGTCGTGGCGGTGGTTCCGGCCGACCACCACCTCGCCCACCGGGACGTCATCGACCTGGCCGGCCTCGCGGCCGAGACCTGGATAGCGGCTCCGGAGGCCGCGTTGCGCCTGGAACTGCTCGCTCAGATGGCCAAGACACCGGGCTTCCAGGCCCGCCTGGAATACGACGGCGACGACTTCAACACCGTGCTCGGCTTCGTGTCCGCAGGCCTGTGCGTCGCCGTCATGCCGCAGCTGGCCCTCCCCCCGGGTAGCACCCAGGTCGTGGCGCGCCCCCTCGCCGACCCGGAGCTGACGCGCTTCATCTACACGGTCCGCATCGACACCCGGCACGCCCCGCGCGCCCTCCTGGCCCTGGAACGGATGCTCGCCGCGCAGGCGCTGACCGCCCTCTCATGAGGCGGGGCAATGCCTCGACGAGTTCGGACCCTGACGTCGCCGGCCCGCTTGCGGGCCGGCCCTCCGGGCAGCCTCTCACCCCTCCGGTCGGACACTCCGGTCGGAGGTGAGCCGCTCCCGCCACTCGGCCACGGCGACGGGGGACATCGCCGCGGGCGATGGGTTCCTGACCTTCCTGGTTGCTTCGTGGTCTCAATGTCCCATGATGATCGGGTCCGCCGACTCCAGGGGCTGGCGGAGGACAGTCGGCAGTTCGTCGAGGCCGGTCTGGTGCAGCTTGGGTACGACTGGACCTCGTTCAAGAGTCCGTGGTGGTCGTTTCTTCGACAGTGCGGATTTGGACGAACGCTCTCGGACTGACGGTGCCTCACGGCCCGTGGGCGTCGGGGCGGTCCGGCTTCCTGGGGGTCAGGTCTTGGGGACGAGGGTGTTCTCGTTGGTGCGGCCGGCGGCGAAGTCGTCGATGTTGCGGGCGGTGGCGTCGATGATCTGGCCGACGGCGGTGTGGGTGAAGTAGGCCTGGTGGCTGGTGACGAGGACCTGGGGGAAGGTGACGAGGCGGGCGAGGGTGTCGTCGGTGATGCCGTGGATGGAGCGGTCGGTGAAGAAGACGCCGGTCTCCTCCTCGTAGACGTCGAGGCCGACGCCGGAGAGGCGGCCGGTGCGGAGGGTCTCGACCAGGGCGGCGCTGTCGATGAGGCCGCCGCGGCTGGAGTTGATGAGGATGGCGTCGTCCTTCATCCGGGCCAGGGCGGCGGTGTCGATGAGGTGGTGGGTGGCCGGCACCAGGGGGACGTGGAGGCTGATCAGGTCGGCGCGGGAGAGGAGTTCGGGCAGTTCGGTGTAGTGCATGCCGAGTTCCGCGCACGCCGGGTTGGGGGCGATGTCCCAGCCGAGCAGGGTGGTGCCGAAGCCGGCCGCGATCCGCGCGAAGCACTCGCCGATCTTGCCGGTGCCGATGACGCCGACGGTCATGCCGTGGATGTCCCGGCCGAGCAGCCCGTCGAGTCGGAAGTCGAACTCGCGGGAGCGGTTGGTGGCGCGGGTCAGACGGCGGTTGACGGCCAGCGCCAGAGCCCAGGCGTGTTCAGCAACTGAGTAGGGGCTGTACTGGGAGACCCGGGCGACGGTGAGGCCGAGGTCGGCGGCGGTGTCGAGGTCGATGTTGTTGAAGCCGGTGGAGCGCTGGGCGATCAGCTTCGTGCCGCCGGCGGCGAGGACGGCGAGCGTCTCGGCGTCCAGGACGGCGTTGACGCTGCTGCTGACGGCCGGGTAACCGGCGGCCAGCGGGGCGGTGTCACGGTTGAGGAACACGTCCAGGCAGCGCAGCGCGTGGCGGCCGGCGAAGGCATGCTCCAGCAGCGGCCGTTCGTCGGCCTGCACCCCGTACGCGAGGATCTCCATCGGCTGTCCTTCCTCCAGTGCGCCTTCCCGGCCGGTGCGTCTTCGGCCACGCTAGCCGGGCGGCCCCCGGAACGCCCACCCGGGCGTACGGGAGCCCCCGGTCGGACGGACCGGGGGCTCCGCGGTGGGGCGGGGCGGTCAGATGACCGTCTCGGCCTCCAGGTAGCGCTCCTGCGGGACGGTCTTCAGCTCGGCGACGGCCTCGGCCAGCGGGACGAGGTTGATGTCGGTGCCCTGCAGCGCGGTGATGTGCCCGAAGGCGCCCTTGTGGACGGCCTCCACGGCGTGCCAGCCGAAGCGGGTGGCGAGCACCCGGTCGTAGGCGGTCGGGGTGCCGCCGCGCTGGGTGTGGCCGAGGATCACCGGACGGGCCTCCTTGCCGAGGCGGTGCTCCAGCTCGCGGGAGAGCTGGGTGGCGATGCCGGTGAAGCGCTCGTGGCCGTAGATGTCCTTGGTGCCCTCCTCCCAGTGCATGGTGCCGGGCTCGGGCTTGGCGCCCTCGGCGCAGACCACGATGGCGAACTTCTTCTGGCGGTCGAAGCGCTCGCGGACCACGGCGGTGAGCTTGTCGATGTGGAACGGGCGCTCCGGGACGACGATGGCGTGCGCGCCGGCCGCCATGCCTGCGTTCAGCGCGATCCAGCCGGTGTGCCGGCCCATGACCTCGACGACCATGACCCGCTGGTGGGACTCGGCGGTGGTCTTCAGTCGGTCCAGGGCCTCGGTGGCGACCGAGACGGCGGTGTCGAAGCCGAAGGTCACGTCGGTGGCGGCGATGTCGTTGTCGATGGTCTTCGGCACGCCGACGATCGGCAGGCCCGCGTCGCTCATCAGCTTGGCGGCCTTCAGGGTGCCCTCGCCGCCGATCGGGATGACCGCGTCCAGGCCGAGGTCGGAGCAGTACTTCTTGGCCCGCTCGACCCCGTCGCGCAGGTGGCTCGGCTGGACGCGGGACGAACCGAGGATGGTGCCGCCCTGGGCCAGGATGCCGCTCACCGAGTCCAGGGTCAGGGGGCGGTGGTGGCCCTCCAGGAAACCGCGCCATCCGTCCTCGAACCCGATGATCTCGTCGCCGTGGTCGACCACCCCCCGGTGGACCACGGATCGGATCACCGCGTTCAGGCCGGGGCAGTCACCGCCGCTGGTCAGCACTCCAATACGCATGAACTTTGCAACTCCCGAGCAGAACCGAGGAACGGCCGGACTACAGGCTGGGACGACGAGCCGACACCGTGGCGGAGCGCTCCCGCACCGGGAGGGCGGGGGAGGCGACCGTGGGTGACGGAACCGGCCGAATCCGGACGGAACGTCCGGAACCGGCCGTGAAGTCGAGCATACGGCCCCTGGTCCGGCCGGGCAGGAGCCGACGCGGGAGCGGCGCCGTCGGCGCCCCCGCGTGGAAGTGCAGCCTGCTGCCGAGGAGGGTGTGCAGCCGGCAGCCCCATTGTGGTACGTCCGGGGCCGTCCGCGGGCCGGGTGACCGCATGGCGGTCACCCGGCGGGGCGGATCCGGGGGACTACGCGGGGCGCGTCGTGGCGGCGATGCGCTCGGCGCGCAGCGCGTCGTACCAGGTGGTGTCGGCCGGCGGCAGGGCGTTGACGTCCAGCGCCAGCTTGATCAGCATGTCGGCCACGGCGGGGTTGCGCGCCAGCACCGGGCCGTGCAGGTAGGTGCCGAAGACGGTGTCCCGCCAGGCGCCCTCGGTGCCGTCGCCGGTGCCGTTGCCCCGGCCGACGGTGACGTTCGCGAACGGCTTGACGCCCTGGCCGAGGTGGGTGACGCCCTGGTGGTTCTCGAAGCCGGTCAGCGCCGGCAGGCCGAGCCGCGGGTCGACGTCGGCGAGCACGTCGCCCACGCAGCGGGCGCCCTCGCCGCGCGTGGTCCAGACGTCGAGCAGGCCGAGGCCCGGCTCGCGCTCGCCGAGGTCGTTGATGAACTCGTGGCCCATGATCTGGAAGCCCGCGCACACGCCGAAGATGATCGCGCCGTTCTCGGAGGCCCGGACCAGGCCGCTGTCGGCGCGCAGCCGCTCGGCGGCCAGTCGCTGCGGGCGGTCCTCGCCGCCGCCGATCAGGTAGATGTCCCCGCTGGTGGGGATCGCCTGGTCGGAGCGGACGTCGATCCGGGTCACGTTGAGATGGCGCTGGCGGGCCCGGCGCTCCACGACCAGGGCGTTGCCGCGGTCGCCGTAGGTGCTGAGCAGGTCCGGGTAGACCCAGACCACGCGCAGGCTGCTCTCACTCATCCTCGAAGGCCTTCCGTCACGAAAAGAGGGGCGTGCGGGCGCGGCATCAGCCGGCCACGACCTTCCGCAGCTGCTGGAAGGCGGTGTAGTTGGCGATGGCCTCGATCCGGCCGGGCGGGGCCATCCGGACGGCCTGCTCCAGGGTGTCCACCACGTGGAACTGGAGCCCGGCGACCTCCAGGCGGACGGCCAGGTCCAGCTTGCGCTGGCCCATCACGAACACCGGGTGCCCGGCCAGGCGCTCGTAGTCGACGTCCCACAGCCAGGAGGTGTCGGTGCCGTCGGCGTCGAGGGCGTTGACGGAGAGGATCACCGGGGCCGGCGGGCCGTCGATCAGCGAGAAGGTCTCCAGCCAGCCGGCCGGGTTCTTGGCCAGCAGCAGCCGGATGTCCCGGCCCTGGTACTGGACCACGTCGTAGCGGCCGGCGACGGCCGTCACCGAGCGCATCCGCTCCAGCGCGACCTGCGGGGAGACGCCGAACACCGCGGCCACGGCGGCCGAGCTGGTGGCGTTGGCCAGGTTGGCCCGGCCGGGCAGCTGGAGCTGGATCGGCCAGGCGCCGCGCTGGGGGTCGATCACGTGGGTGCCCTGGAGCGCCCAGTGCGGGTTGGGGCGCCGGAAGCCGCACTCCTGGCAGAACCAGTCGTCGCCGGGGCGCTGCATCACGCCGCCGCAGGCGGGGCAGGACCAGGCGTCCTCCTTCCACGCCTGTCCGGCGGCCACCCAGACCACCTTCTTGCAGGAGGACGCGGCCCAGGTCACCAGCGGGTCATCGGCGTTGGCGATGACCACGGCCTCGGTGTTCTGCAGGCCCTCGCGCCACTTCTCCGCCATCATGCGGGTCTCGGCGGCGCGGTCGAGCTGGTCGCGGGAGAGGTTGAGCAGGGCGATCGCCTTGGGGCGAGTGTCGCGGGCGACCGTCGCCAGGTACTTCTCGTCGACCTCGATCACGCCGAAGCGGGCGTCGGTGCCACCGGCCAGGGCGGAGGTGATGCCGGCCGGCATGTTGGCGCCCAGCGCGTTGGAGACCACCGGGCCGGCGGCGCGCAGCGCCTCGGCGATCAGGCGGGTCGTGGTGGTCTTGCCGTTGGTCGCGCTGACCAGCACCACGTCGAGGTGGTCGGCGAGGGTGGCGAGCAGATCGGGGTCGAGCCTGAGGGCGACCTTGCCGCCGATCACCGAGCCGCTTCCGCGTCCGGCCTTGCGCGACACGGCGGCGGCTACCCGGCCGGCCGTGACCGCGATCTTGGCGCGGGCCGGCAGCGAGGCGTCGCGTGCGCCTGTGGGCTCCGATTCGGTGCCTGCCATGCTCAGTGGTTCCTCCTTGCTGCGGCACCACCCGGTGGCCGGATAACGGGCCGTCGGGCGGCGGGGACGGGGTCAGCCTACCGACTCCGTCGCCCGTCCGGACGATCCGGACCCCGTGCCGCCTGCTGCGACGCGGTCGCCGGGGCCGCTGAAAGTCCGTCAAGGAGGGCGGTGTACGGAGGGACCGCTCACCGACTCAGGACGCTCGGCGGTGGTCGTCGGGTTCCCGGAGTGCTCCGTGAGGATGTGGTGAAGAGCTGATCAGCGGCCCGGAGCGGGCGCGGAGGCGGGTGCGGGCCCCCCGGTGAGCGTGGCGGTGATCACCAGGGTGCCGTCCTCGGCCTGGACGTCCAGGGGCGCGGCCAGCCCGCGCATCGCGGCGATCATCCCGGCGTTGCCGGCGTGGGTCACCGCGTACACCGTGCCGATCCCGGCCGTCCGGGCCGCCGCCGTCAGCCGCTCCAGCAGGGCCAGGCCCAGGCCGCGCCGCTGCCAGGCGTCCTCGACCAGCACGGCCAGCTCGGCCTCGCCGTCGTCCCACATCAGGTGCCCCAGGGCGAGGATCCGGCCGTCGGGGGCGGCCACCGCGAGGCTGTGGCCGTGCCGGGGGTCGAGCAGGTGGTCCAGGTAGCGGTCGGCGTCGCGGACCGGCCCGTGGTAGCGCAGCCGCAGCGCCCCGGGGGAGCAGCGGCCGTGCATCGCCAGCGCCTCCGCCTTGTCGGCCGGTCCGGCGGGGCGCAGCAGCAGCTCGGTCCCGTCCGGCAGGGACAGCCGGGACACCGCCCCGGCGGCGTGGGCGTCCGGGCCGATGGGTCCGGCGGGTGCGGGGCGGACCGCCGACGGGTGCGGGCGGGCGAGGCGGTACGGGCCGTCGGTGAGCGCGGGCAGCCGGGTGGCCTGGCCGTCGGGCGCCGCGCACCTGCGATCGGACCTGCGGAAGGGCCGGTGCCAGAGCCGTTCCGGGCGAGTGCGTGATGCCGTCATGCCGCCGACGCTACCGACGGCTCGCTTCCGGCCGGTTACGTGATCGTGAACGGGCGAATGCCCCGGGTGGCGGGGCCTGTGGTCGGAACAGGTCCAGACCGGTTGATGCGGACACGTTCACGGATGGCCCAGGCTCCGTGATCGCGCCGGCTCGTTCGGGTAGGGATGGCTCGGCTTCGCGCCGGTCCCGTTTCCTCCCGACTCCTCCCGTTTCCTCCCGTCTGAAAGGGGCTCCCCATGTCCAGGACGAACTCCGCGCTGGCGACCGCCTGCTGCGCCCTGCTGCTCGCCGCACCGCTCGCCCTCGCCCAGTCGGCCGCCGCCGACAGCATCAGCAGCACCAGCAACACCGGCACCAACGGTCCCACCACCCCGCAGGAGGCCGCCGCCTGCAAGGCCGTGACCAGCGCCCTGCTCGGGGGCTTCGGCAGCATGCTGGGCAGCGCCGTGTGCGTCGTCCAGCCGCCGAGAAACGGCTGAGCCCCGGTCCTCGTCGAACCGGCGGCGGGTGCGTCCTCAGGCCCCCGCCGCCGTCGAGGTCAAGGCCGGGGACCGACCGATCGGTGGAGCCGCGCCGTCATCCTCCGGTCCCGGCGGTTTCAGGCGATCCGGGTCGGGGCGTCCTCGACGGTGTGGCCGGTGGTGGTGAGCAGGGCGGTGAGGGCGGCGGCGACCAGGTAGGGGGCGCGCCAGCCGAGGTGTTCGCCCAGGACGGCGCCGAAGGTGCGGGCGAGCAGGATGCCGCCGATGAGTCCGCCTTGCAGGAGGCCGATGGCGCTGCCCTGGCGGGTGCGGGCGGCGTCGTCGCTTCCGGCGGCGCGCAGCTTGTCCTCGTAGTGGCGGGTGCGGTCCGCCTCGCCCGGGACGGGCTGGTCGCCGAGTTCGAGGGCCTCCCACATCAGCAGGCGCAGTGCCTCGGGGTGGGCGCGGTGGTAGTCGAAGAGGCGTTCGGCGTAGGCGGGCAGGTCGTCGTCGCCGGGCGGGACGGCCTGGGCGAGGTCGGCCAGCAGGTGTTCGAGGACGGCGGCGAACAGCCTGGCCTTGTCGCCGAAGTAGTCGTAGATCGCCCGCTTGTTGGCCTGGGCCTGGGCGGCGATGCGGTCCACCCGGGCGCCCGCGACGCCGTGCGCGGCGAATTCGGCCGCCGCCGCCGCGAGGATGCGTTCCCTGGTTGCGCTCGAGTCGTACGCCATGGCGCCGATCCTAGCGAACACTCCTAACGAACCGGTTCGTTTGACGGGCGGGCAGCGGTCTGCCAGGCT
>NZ_JAFLNG010000210.1 GCF_017427025.1 Streptomyces sp. FH025 | reverse complement strand
GGAGTCACCCTCCGGTGGGACGGATGGCACCCGGTGCCGACCCGGCGCGACGGCCGGGCACCGGCATGCCCGCCACCAGCGGGAAAGGGCGAAACGGCCCGACCGGGAAGCCGACATACCGACATGAAAAGACCGAATTCAGTGTTCGATTAATCGCCATGCCGTTCGACCCGGCCGTTCGAATTGTGACGAACCGCGCCACCGACCCGGCCAGCCGATTCATGGAATTCCGGACGCCGGAGCCAGGTCGCAACAGCGCGCAATCGAAAGCCGGAAGAAAAAACGGATTCACTCGTTCGGGTTAGCCAGCTGGACATGAACAGCGCCGGAAAGGGAGAGTCGCGGTGTCCTCAACAAGGGCCATTGGGGGGCTCCTATGATGGAATCTCGATCGACGCAGGAAATGGTCGAGCAGCAGGGCGGAGTCGGATCGCTCATCGGTGTTCAGAAACCGAGGCTCTCCGCACCTTTCAGGGTCGGGAAAACGCACGGCGGCGAAATGCTGACCAACACGTTCGACCCCGATCTTTTCCGGAAGAATTCCGAGGCGGTACTGAGTCGGCTGGAAAGCCATCTGGCCGACTCCTCGATCAGGGGGCTCGAACTGATCGACCCCGAAACGCTGATCCAGGCCGCCAGGGCCCTGATGACCGACGAGCGCGACAAGATCGCGGCCTTCGACGAGAAGCGGCTGGACGGGATCACCGACCTGTACGTCAGGACGGGGATCCCGGTCCACTCGCCGGGCTACATGGGGCGGCAGTTCTCGGGCGTGGTGCCACTGGGCGGGGTCGTCGACTTCGTCAGCTCGGTGGTCAACCAGCCGTCCTCGTTCTACGAGGCCGGCCAGCTGCCCAGCGTGGCGGAGCGCATCATGGCCGAGGAGCTGAACCGTTTCATCGGCTGGGAACCCGACAGCTACGCCATGGTGACCACCTCGGGCGGGTCACTGGCCAACCTGACCGCACTGCTCGCGGCCAGGAACAGGATGTTCCCCGACTTCTGGTCGGGCGGCAGTCCGGCGGCGGACGGCGGGCCCCGCCCGGCCATCGCGGTCGGCGCGGACGTGCACTACAGCGTCTCGCGGGCGGCCGGAATCCTGGGCATCGGCGAAGCGCAGATCGTACGGCTGCCGATCAACCGGGAGCAGCAGATCTGCATGGAGCAGGTGCGGCCCACCCTGGAGGCCGCCGAGCGGCGGGGGCTGAAGGTGTTCGCCCTGGTCGCCTCGGCCGGCACCACCTCGGTCGGCGCCTTCGACCCGCTCGACGAACTCGGCGACCTCACCGCGGAACTGGGCATCTGGCTGCACGTCGACGGCGCGCACGGCGCCAGCCTGCTGGTCTCCGACAAGCTCCGCCACAGGCTGCGGGGGATCGAGAAGGTCGACTCCCTGGCGTGGGACGCGCACAAGATGATGTTCGTCCCGGCGCCCTGCACGCTGCTGTTCTACCGGAACAAGGAGGACAGCCTCGGGGCCTTCCAGCAGCGCGCCAGCTACGTGTTCGACGAGGAGCCGGACCGCTACACCGAGCTCGACAGCGGCGCCAGGAACTTCGAGTGCACCAAGCGGCCCATGATCATGCCGCTGTGGACCCTCTGGTCCGTCTACGGCCGGGCCCTCTTCGCCGAGAAGATCGAATACCTCTGCGAGCTGACCGAGGAAATCCACGGAATTCTCCTGGACGAGCCGGAATTCGAGACGGTGCACCGCCCGGAGGCCAACATCCTGTGCTTCCGCTACCGCCCCGCCGAACTCTCCGACGAGGACGTGCACCGCCTCCAGGTGGCGATCAGGAACCGGATCAAACTCCGGGGCAATTTCTTCATCTCCAAGGTGAACATCGACGGCGTCGCCGCACTGCGCGTGGTCATGATGAACCACCAGATCACCACCGAGCACTTCCGGATGCTGCTGAGCGAGATCAGGCGGGTCGGGATCGATCTGCTCGCCGCCGCCAGGTGAACACCGCCTCATGAATCACGGCGGTCCCACGCATCACGGCAGCCGTACGAATCACAGCAGCCGTATGAGATCACGGCAGCCGCAGGAAATCACGACAGCCGTACGAACCGTGGCATTCGCACGAACAGCGGCACGCGGCCGAATGAACAAGACGAAAACGAGGAATTGACGATGAGTGCAGTGAACGCCGCACCCGCCCGGCCGGCGGCGCCCGGCGGCGGCGGCGAACTGGCGAGCTGGCTGATCCCCGACTGGGAACTGAAGCCGGAGTCGATCGACGCGGTGGAGAAGCTCCCGTCGTTCGCGAGCAAGCTCCGCGAGTGCGAGCGGGTCTGCCAGGCGCCGTACAGCGAGGTGTCGTACGAGATCCAGGACGCCCTGGTGCTGCGCCGCCTCCAGCAGATGGTCAACACGGTGCTGCTCAACCCGCTCTGGCGCAGCCGCCTGTCGGGCGCCGGGATCACCGGCGCCCCGCAGACGTACGAGGAGTGGCAGCGGATCCCGCTGTCCGACAAGGAGACCCAGCGCGACTTCTTCATGGACTCGCGCCCGGGCATGGTGGTGCCGCTGGAGCGCGGCGGGTTCGAGATCGTGGCCAGCGGCGGCACCAGCGGCGGGAAGCCGCTGGAGACGGTGTACTCGCTGCGGGAGCTGCGGGACACCTACGAGGTGGCCGGCCGGTTCATGGGCGACTACCAGCTGGACGGGTACCTGAGCGGCAGCGACCCCAAGTGGCTCTACACCACGCTGGCGGACTACCAGATGTGGAGCAGCGGCACCATGGTGGGCGGCGTGCTGGCCCAGGTGCCGGGCGTCAACTACATCGGCGCGGGACCGGTCACCGCCCCGGTGCTGGAGCACATGTTCTCCTACCCGGGCCCGAAGGCGCTGATGGGGATCACTGCGGGCATCGCGATCCTCAGCGAACTCGGCGCGGGCATGAGCCGGGAGGCCAAGGAGAGCTTCCGGGTGGCGCTGTACGGGAGCGGGGTGCTGCCGCAGCGCAAGCGGGCGGAGCTCAAGGCGATGTACCCGAACCTGGCGATCCTCAGCTACTTCGCCGCCACCCAGGCGGAGACCATCGGGCTGCAACTGACGGAGGAGTCCCCCTACCTGGCGGCCGTTCCCGGGCTGCACCTGGTGGAGATCGTCGACGCGCAGGGCCGCTGGGTCGCCGAGGGCGAGGAGGGCGAGCTGGTCGTCACCCGGCTGCACGCGCACGAGGCCCCGCTGCTGCGGCTGAAGCTGGGCGACCGGATGATCCGCCGCCCGAGGCTGGACGGGCCGGGGCTGAAGACCGGCCAGTTCGAGTTCGCCGGCCGCACCGGGGACATCCTGCACCTGAACGACAGCCAGTACTCCGCCCCGCGCGCCTACGAGGCGCTGCGCGAGGACCTGCTCAAGGCCGTGGCGGTGGACCTGGACGTGGTGGCCCACGAGATCCAGTTCGTGAACCACCGCGAGGGCAAGACCATCACGCTGCTGGCCTCGGTCGACGACGCCGCGGGGCTGACGTACCGGCTGGACACCGCGCTCGGCCCGTACGGGGTCCAGCACGTCTTCGTCAACTCGCTGCCCCGCTCGCTCTCCCTGTTCAACCAGGGCGAGGCCAACCCCGCCTCGATCGAGAAGACCGGGTACCGGTTCCTGATCAAGTTCGTGCCCCGGGCGTCCGCGGAGATCGAGCGGACCTCGGTCGGCAAGGTGCCCCTGGTGCGCGACCGCGGCTGAGGCCTATCTGACAGAACCAGCGGAACGGCACAACCGCCGCTCCGGCACGTGGTTTTGAGGAATGGAGTGAGTATGAAACCGCAAGTGAACATCGCCGTCGTGGTGGATGTGATCGGCGCGCTCTCGGACAAGTCGCTGCTGAACGGCAACCTCTGCCTGATCGACGACGGGTCGTTCGACAGCACGGGTCAGGGGACGCCGGAGCTGGTCACCGTGGTGGTGCCCGGCCAGGTGGTCCAGTGGTCCGCCCTGGCGGTGGACCTTCAGACGCCCGTCGAGATCAGGAGCATCAGCTTCCTCCCGGCGGGCGGGGGCGCGGCCGCGCCCGCGTACGGCGTCGACCACGGCCCCGCGGGCGCCCCCGCGGACGGCGCCGCGGACGACGTCGTGGCAGGCGGCACGGACGGCGGGTACGGCACGGCCGGCGCGGTGCCGTCCGGCCACCGGCTGGAGAGCGGGCAGCTGGACCTCAACGTCTGGTCCGGCGTCGTGCCGCCGTACCTGACCCCGGGGGTGCCGTACCGGTACCGGCTGGAGCTCCAGATGTACGAGGGCGACCACAGCGTGCTGCACGTCGACTCGCCCGCGCTGATGTGCCTGTAGGCGGAACACCGACAAGGAGGGTGGGCAGATGGCCCAACAACTGGCGATCATCGTGCTCGTGGACGTCGGCAACGCGCTGGAGTCCCGGACGCTGACCGGCAACACCTATCTGTTCGACAACATGAAGCTCCAGGGCTCCCTGAACCAGGGCACCGGGGAACTGGTCACCGCGGTCAACGGCGCCTACTGGAGCGACGGCTCGCAGGCGGGCGAGCAGGTGCTCAACTGGCTGCCGTACAGCCTCGGTTCGATCCCCCCGACGGTGCCCCGCGGCTACCACGCCACCCGGACGCGCCAGGCCGAGAAGGACGCGCTGGCGGAGCTGGCGGAGCTGACCGGCAAGCCCTCGGCGAACGGCGACACCGAGGCCGCGCTGGCCAGGATCCAGAAGACCGTCGGCACCAGGGTCAGGACCACCTCGCGCACCCGCGCCCTCTCCGGGAACCGGCTCCTGGACGTCACGGGCAAGGTGGTCTCCGACCAGAGCCAGGGCGCGCACAGCTACCCGGCTCCGGTGATCACCGACATCTTCGGCGACGCGGTGGACGAGAAGATCATCTACCCGGCCGAGTACGGCTCCCCGGACCTGGTGACCGACGGCTGGTACTGGTCGGCGACGGTCGACACCTCCCGGCCCGGGACGTACAGCTACAAGATGCGCATCCAGCTCCACGAGCTGATCCAGCGGGCGGGCGAGTGGACCTGGGAGCCGGTCAACCTCACCTGCGAGTCGAAGCTCCGGATCACCGCGGACCCCAAGCGGAACGGCTTCACGGGGGCCGGCGTGGGCTACCTGCCGATCCCCCCGGCCAGCTTCGCCTGAGCCCCTGATCCCGTAAGGACGAGGAGGAGTAGATGACCACCAAGCCACGGCAGAAGACAACGCCGAAGCGCCCGATCTCGATCACCGCGGTGGTGGACTGCGTGGGCATGCTGGCGGCCCAGAGCACCCACGGCCACCTGTACCTGTACGACACCAACCGGACCGGCGGGTCCACCGGGTTCGGCACCGAGGAGCTGAGGACGACGGTCAAGGCCGGCGACCAACTGCTCTGGAACGTGCTGGCGCTGGAGTGCGAGGCCTTCGTGGCCATCGACGGGATCGAGATCGACCACGAGGTGTGCGAGCCGGTCCGCAAGGTGTACCCCGGCACCGACGTCGCCTACTGGACCGCGACGGTGAAGAAGGACCACGCGTCCCCGGTGCCGTACCGGATCAGGTTCCGGCTGGGCACGCAGGTCGAGCCGATCACCACCACCCTGTCGCCCGTCCTGGTCGGCCAGGCGACCGGACAGCTCTGAGCAGCGGAGGAGGAACCTTGACAACGAGCACGCGCAGCACCGAGCCGGAGAAGCAGAACGCCGGGCAGCTGAACTCGGTACAGCTCAACATCGTCACGTTCGTGAACATGGAGCGGGCCACCGCGAACCGCTCGCTCAACGACGCGATGTACATGATCGACAACAGCGTCGGCGGGTCGGGCCAGGGCACCCGTCAGCTGGAGACGGTCTGCAAGCAGGGCCAGGTGCTGAACTGGATCATCCGCCCGATCGACATGGAGCGGCGGCTGGACGGCACCTGGCCGCCCATGCCCAAGATCAACAACATCGTGGTCCTCGACACCGAACTCGGTGACGAGGAGGACGTGGCCGAGCGCAAGCTCTTCACCGAGCTCAAGATCTACGGCATGCCCGACCGGATGCGCTCCCCGCTGACCCCGGTCTACTACTACTGGGCCGGCACCGTGCTGAGCACCGCCAAGCCCGGCCTGTACCGCTACCGCCTCGTCATCGAGCTGGAGCAGGAGGGCACCAAGGAGAAGCTCTACCTCAACACCACCGACCACCCCGCCCTGCGGGTGATCGCGGTCTGACCCCGCCCCGACACCAAAAGAGCCCGGTGTTCCCGACCATCCCGGTCGGGAACACCGGGCTCCCCACTGTGGGCGCGGACGGTTTCGAACCGCCGACATCCGCTTTGCAAGCCCTGGCGTCCGCCACGGGCCTTGATCTGCGCCCCGCCCGACCTGCCCGTTCCCAGCCAGCACACCGCCACGGCCCGCGACTCACCGCCACGTACCGCCCGATCTGGCACGCCTGTGGCACGCCTCTGGGACGACCTGGCCTAGCGGCTACCAGCCACCGCGAGGACCTGACGCACAGATAGCCACTTCCACAATATTCCGGACACAGCACCCACACACGTGCCAAGCTACGCCCACTGTTCCTGCCAACCTCCCGGAGCAAACATTGAGTAGTGACGTGCACGTCTCCATCACACCGCGCGGCATGAGCATCCAGGAGGCGTACCGCTTGTTCAGGGACGACGCCCTATTGGTCAACAGGCGGTACCAGCGAAAGCTCGTCTGGTCCGTAAGCGAGAAGCAGTTGCTGATCGACAGCATCCTGGATGGATACCCAATCCCTCTGATTTTGCTCGCAGAGCGGCCGGAAATTCACGGCAGCGGAAAATACGAAATCATCGATGGAATGCAGAGGCTTGACGCAATCTTCTCATTCATCGAGCAAAAGTACGATTACAACGGCATGCATTTCGATTTGGGCCAGAGCGCGCGAGCCCGGCAGGCCGCAGATGCAGGGTCGTTCGAGCCAGCCGAAACCCTATTTCTGCTCCCCGCAGAAAAGTGCGCAAACCTGCTCGACTATCAGCTCGCGGTTACGATCTACCCCACGCAAACCGAGCAGCAAATTACCAATGTATTCAGTCGAATCAATTCGAACGGGCGGCAGCTTAGTGTCCAGGAGAAGCGGCAGGCTGGAATGATCAACCCATTCTCAGAACTGGTCAGAACAGTAGCAAGCTCGCTTCGCGGCGATGTCTCTGACGACGTTCTACTCCTGCACAATATGCCCAGCATTTCTATCGATTCAGCCCGCGAGAAGCAGCAATACGGCGTCAAGGCCGAAGATACCGTATGGATCCGCCACGGAATCCTTAATGTGAAACAGCTGCGCGAGGGCGACGACGAGCAAATGGTTGCCGATATTGCGGCATCCATCCTCCTCGGAAGCCCATTTCCAGCAAGCAAGGAAGAGTTTGACGACATATACGATGCACAGAGCGAGAAGCATAAGCGAATCGAGCGCAACCTTGCCGCATACGGCGCACGCCGACTAGAAGAAGAGATTCAGTCCGTCTTTTCCGTGCTGGCAGAGGTCGCGGACCAGCAGCTTCCTTCGCCAAATGGACTCAGGAACCTTGTCCGGCCCGGAACCGGCGGCAACCCGATTCGAACGCCTTTCTATGCGATCTTCATGTCATTTTTCGATCTGATTGTCCGACAGCAGAAGTCTCCAGACGACTACGAATCAATCGTCTCTGCCCTGCGCGGCGTCAGCCCGCGACTGAAGACTGCACGCCACTACACCTCGGCCGAGGATCGGGTATCCAACATTGATGCCGTCACTGGCCTGATTCAACGACACTTCGTTGCAAAAGTCCCCCCAGCATTCGGACACGGCCCCGGACTTGCGCTCGACTTTGAAAATTCTCTCCGCCGATCTCGTATCGAAACAAGCCGATACGAGTTCAAACAGGGCCTGCTGCGACTCGACAACAAGCGTGAATGGGACGATTTGATTTTCAAGCGGCTGGCCGAGACGATCTGCGCGATTGCCAATGTACAGCCAGGCGTCGAGGGCTATCTGTTCATCGGCGTCGCAGACAAGGATGCTGACGCAACTCGAATCCAGTCACTAGACGGAGTAGAGTCAGTAAAGGTGGGTCGGTATCACGTCGTTGGAATCGAAAGGGAGGCGAAATCAAAGGGAATCCCCTTGGAAAGCTACACTCAGAAATTTGTCACCAAAATCTCGCAGCAGCCAATCAGTGAGCCCTTGGCTACGCAGATCCTTTCCGGAATGGATACGATCGAATATAAGGGACTGTCTGTGCTCCGGGTGCTAATTCCGGGCCAGTCTGATGTCTCTTACTTCGACGACCGGATTTTCACCCGTCGGGGCTCCTCTACAGAAGAGATTAAAGATCTCAAGCAGGTGGCGGCGCTGGTGAAGAGTTTCGGCTAGACCCCGCAGGCGGCGGAGCGGTTTTGGCCGGTGTCCTGTCCGGGCTGGGGTCGAGCATGATCGGGGGGCCGTAAGCTGCTGCGACTCGGTCAGGGCTTTTGGGCCTGACCGCAATTTGGCCGAGTGGCCCCCCGGTCTTGCTCAACGCGGGTCCCTGTCCGGGGAGGTGGGTAAGACCGCGGAGCCGCCCGTCCCAGCCACCCTGCTGCCCCTGCCCGGGCGGTCGCGCCGGGACCGGGCGCCAGCCCGCACGCCCGGCGTCGGCCGGCCGGGGCGGGGCAGCGGCGCGTGCAGGGCGCGCGCCCTTGACCTAGTAGAGCGGAATTCGGCAGTGACTCCGGTTCAGCTTCGGGACTGGCGTCCTACAGCGTGACGGTGGCTACGACGGCGTCGTCGTGAGCCTTGCCGCGGGGCCAGCGCTGGCCGTTGCTCGGACCGGCCGGCGGGCGGCTGGCCATAGCGCTCTACGTCGCCGGTCCCATCGGCTGGCTGGTGTACCGGATGAACTCCCTGCGTTCGCGCATCCGACGCGGTTGGCCGGAGCTGAGCTACGCCCTGGGGCTCTGGCAGCAGGCACCGCTTCCCCGCTTCGATGCCGCGTACGAATACGTCTGGCCGCGCATCGCTCGGGTGCGCAAGCACCCTGGCGGCCTGGACGTCCTTATCGGGCTGCTGCCCGGACAGGTCCCCGAGCAAGTCGCACAGCACGCACACGGGATCGCGCACGCCTGGCGCGTCCACCGGGTCGAGGTGACCAGTCCTCGGCGCGGGGCCGTGGTGCTGCGGGCCTGGACATCCGATCCGCTCGCCCGGCCGTTCACGGTAACGGGCGCGACCTCCAAGTCTGTTCGGTTCTCGCTCCGCGGCCGACTGAGGGGGGCCAGCCAGGTCCGGTCACTGGCGGGCCGGTGTCGGTTTCGCCTTCGTCGCCTGGCAAGCGGAGCGCGGAAGGTCGCCGCGTCGGCCTGGGCGGCTTCGGCACCTGAGCTTCCGAACGCTGGTGGCAGCCTTGAAGCTGTCGCGCCGAGCGAGACGGCTACTCGCGGAGCTGGCGGCGGAGGTGGAGCTGAGGCCGAACCGCTGGTCCAAGTCCAGTGGCGGTCGGTAGAGATCGGCACCTGTGAGGACGGCGAACCGTGGCGGCTGCGGCTGCACTGCACTCACGTCCTGGTCGCCGGGGTCACTGGTTCCGGCAAGGGCTCGGTCCTGTGGGGCGTGGTCCGCCGACTGCTCCCAGCACTGTCCGAAGGCCTGGTGCAGATCTGGGCGCTGGACCCCAAGCGTATGGAACTGTCCTTCGGTGCAAGCCTGTTCACCAAGTACGTCAGCGATCCTGCCCACATGGTCGACCTGCTCGAAGAGGCCGTCGACCGGATGCAGGAACGCGTCCTGTCCTTCACCGGCCGCCTCCGCGCCCACACCCCCACCGCCGCTTCACCGTTCGTCGTCATCCTCGCCGACGAACTCGCCTTCCTCACGGCCTACCAGCCGGATCGCGACCTCCGCCGCCGCGCCGAGGCGGCCATCGCCACCCTGACCAGTCAGGGTCGCTCGGTCGGCTTCTGCTTCGTCGGCGCGATCCAGGACCCGCGCAAGGAGGTCATGAACCTCCGCAACCTGTTCCCGGACCGGATCGCCCTGCGCATGGACGAAGCCACCCAGGTGGACATGGTCCTCGGCAACGGCGCCCGCGACCGGGGCGCGTACGCGGACCTGATCTCCCCCGACCCCACGACCGGCGCGGGCGTCGGCTACGTCCGCAACGAGGGCAGCCCGACCCCGCTCCGCGTCCGGGCCGCCTACGTCTCCGACGCCGAGATCGAAGCCCTCGTCGCCCAGTACGGCGACAACTCCATCTACGCAGTGTCTAGCCCCCTGGACACCAACCCGGAAGGTGGTGCTCGCCCGTGATCGTCACCGGCTCCTTCGTCCTCTTCCTCGGCGCCCTGATTGCGATCCTCCTCCGCCACAAGGCCTTGAGGGTCACCCACCTCCTCCTCTGCGGCGTCTTCGGCTTCCTCCTCGCCGAGACGGGCGCCGCGTCCCTGATCAACAACCTGCTCGCCTGGCTGGCGAAGACCGTCGCCACCATCCACCCCTGACCGGAGGTACCGCCATGACCGACTACCGCCTGCCCGACGCCGCCAACTACCCCGTCCTCGCACCGAAGAACGGCCAGGACCCGCGCTTCACCCGCGGCATGCTCTTCGACATCGCCCGCCGGATCTAGGACGCCGGCTACCCGCCCATCACCACCGGCCGAGACCTGGTCCGCCTGATGGAGGCCCTCTACACCTTCTGCTACTCGGAAGACCGCCGATGAGCGGCTCCACCGGCTCCACCCGCGCGGAACGGGCCCGGATGCCCCTGGCCCGTTCCGTGCTCCGCCAAGTCGCCGAGGAACACGGCGTCTGCGTCCGACCGGTGGCCGTCCGCCGCACCGACATCGTCACCGGCCACACCGAGATCGTCGACATCCCGTGCGGAGCCACCCGCGCCAGCCTCTGCCCGAGCTGTGCGGAACGGAAGCGCCGCCTGCGCGCCGCCCAGTGCCGCGAAGGCTGGCACCTCACCGAGGAACCCGCCCTCGAACCCGACCCCGCCACCGACGCTCAGCAGTACCTCACCGAACTCCGGGCCGACCTGACCAAGGTGCACGCCCAGGCCAGCGGCCCGGAGGCCGACGAACTCACCTCGCTCCTCGCCGAGATCGACACCGAACTCGCCGACAGCGGCGTACGCGGTTCCCTCGTCCCGGCTTCGGCCGCTCGCCGGGTCCGCTCCACCCGGCGCCGCCAGGACACC
>NZ_JAFLNG010000021.1 GCF_017427025.1 Streptomyces sp. FH025 | reverse complement strand
ACCACCGGCCTCCCGCAGGCCGTCGTCCGCACCCGCCCGACCCGGCCCTACAAGGGCGTGGCCGTCGCCGAGCGGTACGGCGCCGGGGTGGGGCGGGGCCCGCACCTGATGGCCAACCCCACCTACCACCTCGGCACCCTGGGGCCCGCCCTGTACGCGCTCCAGGCGGGCAGCGCCGTCGTCGTCCAACGCACCTGGTCCACCGCCGGGTTCGCCGAACTGGCCGACCGGTACGCGGCGGACAGCGCCTTCCTCAGCCCGGACCGGCTGACCGAGCTGATCGCGGCCGGCCAGGCCCCGCGCCGGCCGCTCCGGGTGGTCTTCCACGGCGGCGCCGCCTGCCCGCCCGCGGTGAAGCGCGCGGCGATCGAGCTGTTCGGACCGGTCCTGCACGAGTACTACGGCACCTCGAAGAGCGTCCTGACCGAGATCACCAGCCCGGAGTGGCTGACCCGGCCCGGTTCGGTCGGCCGCCCGCTGCCCGGGATCCGGATCGAGGTCACCCGCGACGGCCGGGCCCTGCCGCCCGGAGAGGTCGGGGAGATCGGGATCCGGCTGCGGGCCGCCGACCGGGACCCGTCCGAGGCGCCCGTGCACGCCACGGGGGACGTGGGCTTCCTCGACGCCGACGGCTACCTGTTCGTCATCGGCCGGGCGGGGACCGAACAGGAACTCCGCGCCGCCCGGCTCGAACACGAACTCCGGCTGCTGCCCGGCGTCACCGAGGCGGTCGTCCTCGGCGGCGCGGAGCCGGTCTGCTTCGTGGAGCACGGCCTCACGGCGGCCGACCCGGCCCCCGCGATCGAGGCCGCTGCGCGCCGGCTCGGCCTGCCCACCTGCCGGATCGTCCTCGCGGAGACCGGCGCGCTGCCCCGCACCCCCAGCGGCAAGGTCCGACGGGCCGCCCTCGCCGATGCCGCCCCGGTGAGCGGGGCAGAGGGCCGGGGATGACCTCGGACCGGCAGCCCGGGACGGCCCACGACCGGCTCGAACACCACGCGCGGCACCGGCCCGACGCGGTCGCGCTGACCTGCCTCGACGGGGACCGGGTCCGTAAGCTGACGTTCCGTCAACTCTCCGTGCTCGTCGCCTCGGCGGGGGAGGGGCTGCTCGCCGCCGGCGCCCGACCGGGCGACCGGGTGGTCATGGTGCTGCCGAACGACGAGTCCTTCGTCGCCGTCCTGCTGGCCGCCATGGCGCGGGGGATCGTACCGGTCCCCGCGGCCACCCCGGCGACCACGCGCAGCGAGGCGTTCGGCCGGCGGCTGCGGGGCATCGCCGCCGACTGCCTCCCGGCTCTGGTCGTCACCACCGCGCCCTGGCGCGACGCGGTCCGTACGGCGTTGGGGGGCCTCGACGCCCCCGGCGGGGTACGTACCTGGCCGGACCTCGCCGAGGAGGGAGCCACCGGTCTGCCGCCGTACGCCCCCGCGCCCGACGCGCCCGCCTTCCTCCAGTACACCTCGGGCTCGACCGGCTCCCCCAAGGGGGCCGTCATCAGCCACCGCGCGCTGCACGCCGCCTGCACCCAGGCCGCGCGCGTCTACGACGAGGGCCCGGACGACGTGGCCGTGACCTGGGTGCCGCTCCACCACGACATGGGGCTGGTCACCGGAGTCCTCAGGCCGCTCTTCAGCGGCTACACCTCCGTGCTGATGCCGCCCGAGGCGTTCGCCCGCCGTCCGGCGGCCTGGCCGGCGGCCGTCACCGCGCACGGCGGCACCCTCTCCAGCGCGCCCGACTTCGCCTACGCGCTGTGCGCCCGCAAGGTCACCGACCAGGAGCTGGCCGCCCTCGACCTGAGGACCTGGCGGGTCGCGCGCAGCGCGGGCGAGGTGGTGCGGGCCGCCACGGCCGAGCGGTTCACCGCGCGGTTCGCCGCCGCCGGATTCTCCCCCCGGAGCCTGTGTCCTTCCTACGGCATGGCCGAGGCCACCCTCACCGTCACCACCAGCACCCCGGGCGGCCCTCCGGTCCGACTCGCCGTCCGCACCGACGCGTTGGGGGAGGGGAGGGTGGTTCCGGCCGCCCCGGGCGAACCCGCCACCGTCCTGCTCTCCTCGGGCACCCCGCTGCCCGGCACCGAGGTGCGGGTGCGCGACACGTCCACCGGACGGGCCGACGGCCCGCGCGTGGGCGACATCGCCGTGCGCGGGCCGCAACTGTTCAGCGGCTACTGGCCGGAGGCGCACCGCCCGGCCGGGTGGCACGCGACCGGGGACCGGGGATTCACCCACGGCGGCCACCTGTTCGTCATCGGCCGGACCGACGACGTCCTCGTCCACCACGGCAGGAACTTCTACCCGGCGGACGTCCTCGCGGCCTGCGAGGACGTACCCGGTCTGCGCCCCGGGCGCTGCGCCGCGTTCAGCCTCGGGGACGGCGACTCCGGCAGCCGGATCTGCCTGGTGGCGGAGCTCGCGGACGGCCCCGGCACACCCCCGGCCGCCCAGGTGGCCGCCCAGGCCCGGCGGCGGCTGGCGAGCGCCGTCGACCTGTACGTCTCCGAGGTCGTCCTGCTGCCCCGGGGCGGGCTGCCCGTGACGACCAGCGGCAAGGTCCGGGTCGGCGAGACGAGACGGCGCCTCCTGCGGGGGACGCTACCGCGCCTGTGAGCGCCCCGGAACACACAGCGGACACCATCAGAGGAAAGAGGAACCGTGCACGCTCCGACTTTGGCCCAGTGGGTCGGCGACCCCGCCGCCTTCACCACCGAGTACTGGCGCCGCCGGCCGGGTGTCTTCAGGCCGGACGGGGGAGCGCGCAGCCCCTTCACCCTGGCCGACGCCGACGCCGCGCTCGCCACCGGCTTCCTGCACGAGCCCTACGTCGAGATGACCCGCGCCGAGGAAGCGCTCGGCCGTGACGCCTACCTGACGCCGCGCACGGTCTACGAGGGCACCCACGGGGGATTCGCCGACGAGAGGAAGATCCGGGCCCTGCTCGACGACGGCGCCACCCTGCTGATGCGCCGGGTCGACCAGTGGCACGGCCCGACCCGCGACCTGCTCGCCCGGCTCTCCGCCGAACTCCAGCGCGCGGTGGAGGCGTTCTGCTTCATCACGCCCCCCGGCACCCAGGGCGTGCCCCTGCACCGCGACGACGCCGACGTGCTCGTCCTCCAGCTGAACGGCAGCAAGTCCTGGTCCGTCCACGAGGGGCCGAAGGACGGCGACTGGCAGCTCGGCCGGGTCGAGGGCGAGCCGCCGGCGGAGGTGCTGCGCACCACCCTGCGGCCCGGCGAAGTCCTCTACATCCCCCGGGCCTTCGCCCACCAGGCCGTCGGCGACGAGGGCCTGTCGGTGCACCTGTCGCTGACCATCCGCGAAGTCCACATGGGAGACCTGTTCCGCAGCCTCCAGAAGCTCTCGGCCGCGTCCATGGCCATCGAGGCCCGCCCGCTCGACGACACCGCCGTCCTGGCCGCGGCCACCGCCATGCTGGAGCACGTCCGCGCGGCCCTCGCCGACCTGACGCCCGAGCAGTTGGTGCACCACGCCCGCCGCCGGAAGCTGGCCGCACTCCCCACCCCGCGCTCGCCGATCTCACTCGCCGCCCTGGCGGCCGGGCCCGACGGCCAGTGACCGGCTACGGCTGCGGGCCGGCGCCGTCACCTCGCTGTCGCTCGCTGCCGCCGGCGGGTGCGCCGGCAGTGTCATCCGGAGCAGCGAGCCGTTCGGCGGCTCGGAGAGCACGGTGAGGCCGCCGCCGTGGCCCTCGACGACGGCGCGCACGATGGCCAGGCCGAGCCCGGTGCCGGGGCGGCCGGACGACCGGGGCGGGCCGCTCCCGTCGTCGGCCCGCGACCGGGCGAAGCCGATGCCCGTGTCCGCCACGTCGACCACGGCGCCGTCGCGGCTCGCCCGGCAGCGCAGCGCGATGGTGTCCCCGTCCACGGTGAACTTCACGGCGTTCTCCACCAGGGCGTCGAGGGCGGCCTCAAGGCGGGATTCGTCGCCCTCGATCAGGACGGAGGGTGCCTCCAGGATCCAGTCGCGGTCCGAGGCCGGCCGCCACCGCTGGACGGTGCGCCGCAGGAGGGCGCCGAGGTCGACGGGGCCCCACTCGAAGGCGGTGGACTCGTAGGCGTCGGCCAGGACGAGCAGCCGCCCGGCGAGCCTGCCGAGCTTGTCCAGCTCGTCCAGCACGACGTCGAGGTCCTCCCTGCTCTCCGGGGTCGGCAGCTCGCCGCGGACCATCTCCGCGTAGCAGCGGGCCACCGTGATCGGCGTGCGCATCTCGTGCGAGCAGTTGCGGACGAACAGCTCCTTGACCTCCTGTGCGCGGCGCTCGCGCTCGACGAGGTGCCTGGTCTCCGCGAGGGCGGCGGCCCGTCGCCGCACGTGCCAGACCATGCTGAGGAAGACCAGTGCCATCAGCGGGACTTCGGCGAGTTCGTCCCACTCGGCGTGGCCCTGCGCGATGAACCGGCTCAGCTCGGCGCCCGTGACGAGGGTGACCACGGTCAGCACGGCGGCCGTGCGACGGGCCGACCAGTTCTGCACGCCGTAGACGATGGACATGCTGATCCACACCAGGTGGAACACCAGGGTTTCCAGGGCGGGTTCGACGAGCAGCATCAGCTGGCTGCCCGCAGTGAACAGCACCCAGCCGGCGAAGGCGAGCCGCCTGCGGCGCTCAGCGGGCACTGAAGGCGTATCCGACATTGCGCACCGTTTCGATGACCGGCCGGGGCACCTTGCCGCGGATCCGGCGGACCGTCGCGTCGACCACGTTGCTCCCGAGGTCGTCGGTGTAACCCCAGACAGCGGCGAGGAGTTCAGGCCGGCTGCACACCTCGCCCGCCCGCCGCATCAGGTGGCCGAGCAGCATGAACTCGCGGTGCGACAGGGGTACCTGCCTCCCGTCCGTCCCACCGAGGCCGAGCGCCTGCCGTTCGAGATCGAGGGTGACCTCCCCGACGCGGAGCCACCGCTGGGGCATCCCGGTGGCGGGCGCGCGGAGCCTGGTCCGGACGCGCTCCACCAACTCCGCGGTGGCGAAGGGCTTGCCGAGGAAGTCGACGGCCCCGATCCGCAGGCAGCGGACCCGGGTGGCGACGTCCATCACGGCGGACAGGACGAGGACCCGCTGGTCGGGCCGGCGGTCGAAGGCGCGCCGCATCACCTCGAAGCCGTCGAACCCCGGCAGCATGAGATCGAGCACGACCAGGTCGAACTCACCGTCCCGCAGGCGTTCCACGGCGTCCGGACCGGATCCGACGCCGTCGACGACGTGACCGTTCGACTCCAACGTGCGCTTGAGGTAGGCGCGTAGCCGCGCCTCGTCCTCGACGACCAACAGTCGGGCCATGGTGGACCACCGTCTCCTCCCCTGACGCACTCGCCGGACGGGCCGTCATCTCGCGGGCCGTGCCGGATCCTACAAGTGCCTTACGCGCGTGCCCCGGCGGGCATTTTGCAAACGATCTACCACAGGCGTCGGGATCATGACGGCCGGATGAGAGGCCTGTCATCTTCGCCCCCGCGCTCGACGGTCGACCACAAACTTGTCGCGCGCGCGTCACCGGCCGGTGGCGAGGCAAGGGGAAAGGGAAGGCGTGTTCACGAAACAGGCAAGGAGAGCGGTGCGGAGGACGCCGAGACGGCGCGCCATCGCCCTGATCGGCGTCGGGACGATGGTGGCGGCGTTGACGGGGCTGCCGCCGTCGCCGCTCCAGCAGGTTCAGGAGGCCGTCGCCGGCGGATCGAGCAGTGCGGGCGGATCGAGCAGTGCGGGCGGGCCGAGCAGCGCGACGGACGCGACGAAGGCACCGCACTACTTCGGCCCGTGGCCGAACTGGGCCAACAGCCCGCTGACCGTGTCGAAGGCCAAGGTGACCATCGGCTCCACCGTGATGCCGGTCGGGAACCCGCTGGTCGACCGGGCGTACGCGACGGACTTCGCGACGCCGCCGGGCGAACTCGGGCCGGTGCTCGTCGTCCTGGGCGGCTCCCCGCTGCCCGACGGCACCCTCAGGAGCTTCCAGACCTGGAACCAGGTCAAGCCGGGCGGCAGCCCCTCGGCCTCCGAGGGCGGCCTCTTCCACGCCTACGTCCTGCGGCCGACGGGCGCACCGGACACGTACACCGTCGTGGCCGACAGCGGGCCGCGGACGGTGCCCAAGCCGAGCGCGGCGGCCGGAGAGGTCGCGACGTACGACGTCCCCGACGTCGCCGTCAAGGCCGGTGACGTCATCGGCTTCTACGGCCAGGGCGTCCCCGTCGACACCGGGATCGGCTCACCCACCGACGCCTTCCTGTACCCGGCGGGCGTGGACGGCACCACGACCCCGCCGACCAACGTGCCCCCGGCCGCCGGTGGCACGGTGACGCTGGGTTCGGCCGCCTACCCGCGCTACCCGGCGCAGGACCGCCGGTACTCCTTCGGGGCGCAGGTGCTCCCGGCGAGCACCGGCGCCGGCGCCACCGCGACGGCCACGGTGGACCCGCGGACCGGAGGCATCGCGAGCATCGAGGTGACCGCTCCGGGGCGCCACTACGTCGCCGGCGCGACCTCGGTCACCATCGAGGGCGGCACCACGGCGGCGGCCGCGAAGGCCACCGTCAAGGCGACCGGGGCCGTGGTCGGCCTCACCGTCGACGCGGGCGGCAGCGGCTACGGCGGCTTCGCGGTCGGCATCACCGGCGGCGGTGGAAACGGTGCCACCGCGACGGCCTCCGGCGGGGTGGACGCCGTGACGCTCACGGACGGCGGCGCGGGCTACACCATGCCGACGGTCGACTTCGACCTCCCCGACGACCCGAACGGCACGGTGGCCAAGGGCCACGTCGACCCGGCCGATCTCGCCGCCGACGGCAGCGTCACCAAGGTGACCGTCGACGAGCCCGGCAGCGGCTACAGCAGTGCCCCCGGCGTCGTGATCCGCAACGGGACGCTGGCCGACCCGATCAACGGCGCGACGAAGGCGACGGCCGCCAGCAGCCTGAAGCTGATCGCGCTCGCGGTGGACAAGGTCGGCTCCGACTACACCGCGGCGCCCGCCGTGACCGTCACCGACCCGACGGGCAGGGGAGGCGCCGGGGCGGCGGCGAAGGCCGTGACGGACACCGGCGCGATCAGCGGGATCGAGGTGACCAGCCCGGGGGCCGGCTACCTCACGGTCGGGATGAAGAAGTTCCAGGACGCGCTGCCGATGACCTGCGACCCCGGGGTGAACGGCACGGGGTGCCCCGACGCCACCCAGTCGCAGGCGCCGTCGACGAAGCCCTCGGAGAAGTTCATCCCCGTGGCCGTGCCGGAGTCCGTCAACACCGGCGGCAAACCGGCCGACGAGTACGTCATCGGTCTCGTGCAGTACCTCACCCGGTTCTCCTCCGACCTGCCGCCGACCCTGGTGCGGGGCTACGTCCAGCTGTCGACGGACGCGGTGCCCGGGCGCAAGGTCCCGCTCTACAACGAGCTGATGGACGGCACCCGGCAGCCGCTGCCGTACACGGGCGTGACCTCACCGCAGTGGATGGGCCCCCTCATCGCCGCGACCAAGGACCGGCCGGTGCGGATCGTGTTCCGCAACCTGCTCCCGAAGGGCGCCGACGGCGACCTCTTCCTGCCGGTCGACAGCACCGGCATGGGCGCGGGCATGGTCCCGATGACGATGCCTCCGCCGAAGAACGAAGGCACCGTCACGGACGAGGTGCGCAACCCGGCTTGCACCAACGACAAGGCCGGCTGCTTCACGGACAACCGGGCCACGCTGCACCTGCACGGCGGCGTCACGCCGTGGATCAGCGACGGCACCCCGCACCAGTGGATCACCCCGGCCGGCGAGGCCACGCAGTGGCCGCAGGGCGTCAGCGTGCAGAACGTGCCGGACATGGTGGACGGCACCGGGGCGGTGCTCTGCGCCGCGAAGGACGACGGCTGCTCGACGTTCTACTACACCAACCAGCAGAGCGCGCGGCTGATGTTCTACCACGACCACTCCTACGGCATCACCCGGCTGAACGTGTACGCCGGCGAGGCCGCGGGCTACACCATCACCGACGACACCGAGAAGGCGCTGATCAACAGCGGCACGATCCCGGACGCGGCCGACACCATCCCGCTGCTCGTCCAGGACCGCACGTTCGTGCCGGACGACGCGCAGCTGAAGGACCGCAAGGACGCCACCGGCACGACCCTCTCCTACGGCCAGGACCCGACCTGGGACACCAAGCGCTGGGGCGGCAAGGGCAGCTTCTGGTACCACCACGTCTACATGCCCGCGCAGAACCCGGGCGACCCGTCCGGCACGAGCGCGTACGGGCGCTGGATGTACGGGCCGTGGTTCTGGCCGCCGGCCGGCGACACCAGGTTCGGGCCGATCGCCAACCCGTACTACGACCCGGCGTGCAAGCTGGACGCCCCGTCGACCTGGCAGTACCAGAGCGCCCCGTACTGCGAGCCGGAGCAGATCCCCGGCACGCCGAACATCTCGATGGGCATGGAGCAGTTCAACGACACGCCGATCGTCAACGGGGTCGCCTATCCGAAGGTGACGCTCCAGCCGAAGACCTACCGGATGCGGCTGCTCAACGCCGCGAACGACCGGTTCTTCAACTTCCAGTGGTACAAAGCCGATCCGAAGCAGGGCGACGGCACCACCGAGGTCGCCCTGAACGCGGACGAGCTGGCGGCCGCGCAGACCGATCCGAACGTCTCGCCCACCCCGGCGGACGCCAACAACGACTCCGCCGGGCCGGACTGGATCCAGATCGCCAACGAGGGCGGCTTCCTGCCCGCGCCGGCCGTCATCGACGGTCAGCAGCCGACGACCTGGATCACCGACCCGACCCGCTTCGACTTCGGCAACGTGGACAAGCACTCGCTGACCGTCGCGCCGGCCGAACGCGCCGACGTGCTGGTGGACTTCTCCAAGTTCGCCGGCAAGACGCTCATCCTCTACAACGACGCACCCGCGGCCTTCCCCGGGCGCATCTCGTCCTACGACTACTACGCGGGCGCCCCCGACCTCACCCAGTCCGGCGGCGCACCGAAGACCATGCCGGGCTACGGTCCCAACACCCGCACCGTGATGCAGGTGACCATCGCGAACACCACGCCGGCCCCGGCGTTCAACCTGACGAAGCTCCAGAGCGCCTTCAAGCACCACGCCGACGGTTCGGGGGTCTTCGAGTCCGGCCAGAACCCGGTGATCGTCGGACAGGCGGCCTACAACTCGGCGTACGGCACGGGCTTCGCCGCCGGCAGCAACTGCAACGCCAAGAACAGCACCGTCAAGACCTGCGACGGCCTGGTCCGGGTGAACGACACCTCGACGTTCGGCTTCAACACGCTCAGGGCACCGAACGCCAAGATGACGATGCCGCTCCAGCCCAAGGCCATCCACGACGAGATGAACGCGACGACGTTCGACGACTACGGCCGGATGTCGACCAACCTCGGCGTCGAGGCGTCGCCACCGACACCGGGGGCGCAGAACGCGACGCTGTACCCGTACATCAACCCGCCCACCGAACTGATCGACGGCACCAACCTGCCCAGGGCCGACCTCAGGGTGACGCCCATCAGCACCGGCGAGGACGGCACACAGATCTGGCGGTTCACCCACAACGGGGTGGACACCCACCCGATGCACTTCCACCTCTACGACGTCCAGGTCCTCAACCGGGTGACGTGGGACAACATCGTCATCAAGCCGGACGCCAACGAGCTGGGGTGGAAGGACACGGTACGGATGAGCCCACTGGAGGACACGATCGTGGCGCTGCGGCCGATCGTGCCGACCGCGCCGTTCGAAGTACCGAACTCCGTGAGGCCGTTGGACCCGACGATGCCGCTCGGCAGCACCTCGATGTTCAACAACACCGACCCGCAGGGCAATCCGACGGCGGCCGTCACCAACAAACCGGTGAACTTCGGCTGGGAGTACGTCATCCACTGCCACATCCTCAGCCACGAGGAGATGGACATGATGCGCCCCCAGGTGCTGGCGCTGCCGCCGGCGAAGCCGAGCGGGCTCGCGTCGACCGTCATGGGCACGGGCGAGAGCGCCCGGATCCGGCTGGACTGGCAGGACAACTCGATCAACGAGACCGGCTTCGTCGTCCAACGGTCGGGCGACGGCGGCACCACGTGGGCCGACGCCGGCACGGTCGACTCGCCACTGGACCAGCCGAACACCCACGGGCCCCGAACGTTCGTCGACCTGACGGCCTCGGCGACCACGCCCTACGTCTACCGGGTCGTCGCCCTCAACACCGTCGGGTACGGCGGCGCATTCCCGGGCATGACCGTGAAGTCGGTCTCCGACCCGCTCCAGGTGGCCCCGACACCGTGATGCCGTGGCCATCGATCACGGCTGAGTGATCACGTACGACAGGGGGCGGGCCGCCGGGGCCCGCCCCCGTTCCCCCTGTTCGGAAGCTTTGACATTCCGCTCAAAGTAATACAGTCTTCTCGGCATGTCTGACCGTCACCCGATCGAGTGCGCCGCCATTGAGCTGGCGCTGATCGGCGTGGCCGCGCACTGCGTTTCCGACAACCTCTGTCGCTGAATCCGCCTGTCCCGACGCGTTGCGGTGATCGCCGCCTCGGGGCGCCGTCCCTTCCTGCGGGCGCAGTGCTGCCTCCCCTCCCCGAAGCCTCGCTGTCGCCCGCCTTCCTCCGTACACCATCGGTAGCGAAAGGCTCCCTCTCCGATGTCTCGAACCACCTTCACCCCTCGCCGCCTCGCCACGGCGACCGTCACCGTCGCCCTGGTCGTCGGAGTGGCGGCGTGCGGACCGAAGGCCGACGGCGGTGGAAGCACCGGCAAGGACGCCGCGCCGCAGCAGGGCGGCACCCTCACCGTCCTCAACCAGAACCCGCAGGACCAGTTCGACCCCGCACGGCTCTACACCTCCGGCGGCGGCAACGTGCCCTCCCTGGTCTTCCGCACCCTCACCACCCGCAACCGGGCCGACGGCGCGGCCGGCACCAAGGTCGTCCCGGACCTCGCGACCGACACCGGCACCCCGTCCGAGGGCGCGACGGTGTGGACGTACCACCTCAAGGACGGCCTCAAGTTCGAGGACGGCTCGCCGATCACCACCGCCGACATCAAGTACGGCATCGAAAGGTCGTTCGCCCCCGAACTCTCCGGCGGGGCACCGTTCCTGAGGGACTGGCTGGTCGGCGCCGCGGACTACCAGGGCCCGTACAAGGACGACCGCGGTCTGACCGCCATCGAGACGCCGGACGAGAAGACCATCGTCTTCCACCTCAACAAGCCCGAGGGCGACTTCCCGTACCTGGCCACCCAGACGCAGTTCGCACCCGTTCCGAAGGCCAAGGACACCGGGACGAAGTACCAGGACCACCCCGTCTCCTCCGGCCCCTACCAGGTCGTCAAGAACGAGAACGACGGCACCCACCTCGTCCTCAAGCGCAACCCCAACTGGTCCGCGGCGACGGACGACCAGCGCAAGGCGTACCCGGACACCGTCGACGTGCAGTCCGGGCTCGACGCGGCGGTGATCAACCAGCGGCTCTCCGCCAGCACCGGGCCCGACGCGGCCGCCGTCACCACCGACACCAACCTCGGCCCCTCCGAACTCGCCCAGGTGAAGGACGACAAGGCCCTCGCCGCCCGCGTCGGCACCGGCCACTTCGGCTACGTCAACTACCTGGCGTTCAACCCCAAGATCAAGCCCTTCGACGACCCCAAGGTCCGCCAGGCCATCGCCTACGCGATCAACCGCACCTCGGTCGTCAACGCCGCCGGAGGCTCTTCGCTCGCCGAGGCCGCCACCACCTACCTGCCCAACCAGGAGACCTTTGGCTACACGCCCTACGACCCGTTCCCGGCGGGCGCGACCGGCAACCCGGAGAAGGCCAAGGAGCTGCTGAAGGAGGCCGGTTACCCGGACGGCCTGACCATCACGCTCACCCACTCCTCCGAGACGGGCAAGGGCTACGGCCCGAACCTGGCCACCGCCGTCCAGGACGGCCTGAAGGCGGCCGGGATCACCGTCCAGCTCGAAGTCCTGGACGGCACCAAGTACTCCAAGACGATCCACACCGTCGGCACCGAGCCCGGCCTCTTCCTCTCCGGCTGGGGAGCCGACTGGCCGACCGGCGGCCCGTTCCTCGCGCCGATCTTCGACGGCCGGCAGATCGTCACCGATGGCTACAACTTCAACTCCGCGCAGCTGAACGACCCGTCGGTGAACGACGAGATCGACCAGATCAACAAGATCACCGACCACGCCGAAGCCGCCAAGCGCTGGGGCGCCCTCGACAAGCGGATCGGTGAGCAGGCCCTCACCGTCCCGCTGTTCCACCCCGTCTACAAGCGGCTGTCCGGCAAGGACGTCCGCAACATCGTCATCAGCGACTGGACCGGCGTCCTCGACATCTCCCAGGTCGCGGTCAAGTAGCGGACGGGATCGGACGGATCGGTCAGACAACCATGGCTCCACAGGAACCCAGAGCCGGGGAGGCCCTCGAGGCCTCCCCGGCCGCCGGGGGGCGACAGGTGTGGCGGCGGCTGCTCGCGCGGCGCGCCGCCGTCGCCGCCGGCCTCGTCATCGTCCTGCTCGCCCTGATCGCGGCGGCGGCCCCGCTGCTCAGCGCGATCGAAGGGCAGGACCCCACCAGCTTCCACAACGACCTGCTCGACTCGGCGGCCGGAGGCGTGCCCACCGGCTCCTTCGGCGGCGTCAGCGCCGAGCACTGGCTCGGCGTCGAACCGGGCACCGGGCGCGACGTGTTCGCCCGGCTCGTCCACGGCGCCCGGATCTCGCTGCTCGTCGCCGTCGGCGCCACCCTCGTCCAGGTCACGATCGGCGTCCTGCTCGGCCTCGCCGCGGGCCTCGGCAGCCGGCTGCTCGACCAGCTGATCGGCAACACCACCGAGGTGATGCTCGCGCTGCCCTCGCTGGTCTTCGCGATCTCGCTGATGGCCGTCGTGCCCTCCGGCTTCCCCCGCCCGCTCCTGCTGACCCTGGTCATCGGGCTGCTGGGCTGGGGCGGCACCTCACGGCTGGTCCGGGCCCAGACGCTCAGCCTCAAGCAGCTCGACTACGTGGCCGCGGCCCGGCTCGCCGGCGCCAGCCGCTGGCGGATCGCCCGCCGGGAACTGCTGCCGTCCCTGGCCGCGCCGGTCATCACCTACGCGGCGGTGCTGCTGCCGTCCAACGTGATCGGCGAGGCCGGGCTGTCCTTCCTCGGCGTGGGCGTCAAACCGCCGACCTCGTCGTGGGGCCAGATGCTCTCCGGCGCGACCACGTGGTTCCGCGCGGACCCGATGTACGTGCTGCTCCCGTCCGCGCTGCTGTTCGCCACCGTGCTCGCCTTCACCGTGCTCGGCGACGCCCTCCGCACCGAGCTCGACCCCCGCGCGGCCTCCCGGCTGCGGGTCGGAACGGCGCGCGGCACCGACGGTCCGGCCGCTCCCACCACGGAAGCGCCCGCCCCGAGCGCCGGTTCGACGGGCGCCGGTTCGACTGGCGCCGCCGAGGAGGCCACCGCATGACCCGCTTCCTGCTCCGCAAGGCCGTCGGCATGCTCGGCGTCCTGCTGGCCCTCTCCCTGATCGTCTACGCGGTCTTCTACATCGCCCCCGGCGACCCCGCCCAGCTGGCCTGCGGCGAGAAGTGCAGCCCCGCCCAGGTCGCCCAGGTGCGCGAACGGCTGGGCCTCGACGCGCCGGTCTACCTCCAGTACGCCCACTTCCTCCAGGGCCTCGTCGTCGGCCGCGACTTCAGCGCCGGGACGGGTCTGCTGCACTGCCAGGCACCCTGCCTGGGCATCTCCTACCGCAGCGGCGAACAGGTCACCGACATGATCACCGCCCGGCTCCCGGTGACGACCTCGCTGGCGCTCGGCGCGATGGTGGTCTGGCTGATCCTCGGGGTCGGCACCGGTCTGCTCTCCGCGCTGCGCCGGGGCCGGCTCAGCGAGCGCCTGCTGACCGCGCTGACGCTGGCCGGCAACTCCGTCCCGGTGTTCGTCATCGGGCTGGTGCTGCTCATCGTCTTCTGCGCCCAGCTCCAGTGGCTGCCGTTCCCGAGCTACGTGCCGCTCACCGAGGACCCGCAGCAGTGGTTCTGGGGCCTGCTGCTGCCCTGGATCTCGCTCGCGCTCATCGAGTCCGCCAAGTACGCCCGGCTGACCCGCTCGTCCATGCTGGAGACCCTCGCCGACGACCACATCCGGACCTTCCGGGCGTACGGCGTCAGCGAACGGCACCTGGTGACCAGGCACGCGCTGCGCGGCGCGCTCACCCCGGTGATCGCGCTCACCGCCATGGACCTCGGGACGTTGTTCGGGGCCGCCGTGCTGACCGAGTCGCTCTTCGGCCTCCCGGGGCTCGGCAAGCTGCTGGTCACCTCCGTCGGCCTGATCGACCTGCCGACCGTCGTGGGCCTCACCCTCGTCACCGGGTTCTTCGTGGTCCTCGCCAACGCCATCGCGGACGTGCTCTACGCGGTGTCCGACCGAAGGGTGGTCCTGACATGAGCGCCGCACCCCTCGTCGACGTCCAGGGTCTGGTCGTCGACTTCCCCGTCGGCGACGGCCACGTACGCGCCGTCGACGGCGTGAGCTTCACCCTGGAGGCCGGCCAGGCGCTCGGCATCGTCGGCGAGTCCGGCTCCGGAAAGAGCACCGTCGCCTACGGACTGCTCGGCCTGCACCGGGGGACCGGCGCCCGGATCGGTGGCACGGTCCGGGTCGCCGGCGTCGACGCCGTCACCGCCGAGGGCGACGAACTCCGGCGTCTGCGCGGCGGGTTGGCGGCCATGGTGTTCCAGGACCCGCTCTCCGCCCTCGACCCGTACTACGCGGTGGGGGACCAGATCGCCGAGGTCGTGCGGGTCCACCGGACGGTCTCCCGCCGGGATGCCCGGGCCCGGGCGGTCGAGGTGCTCGACCGCGTCGGCATCCCCGACGCGGCGCGGCGCTCGCGCTCGCGTCCGCACGAGTTCAGCGGCGGCATGCGCCAGCGGGTGCTGATCGCGATGGCCCTGGCCTGCGAGCCGCGCCTGCTGGTCGCCGACGAGCCGACGACCGCGCTGGACGTCACCGTCCAGGCCCAGATCCTCGACCTGCTGCACGAGTTGCGCGCCGAGACCGGTGCCGGGCTGGTCCTGGTCACCCACGACCTGGGCGTGGTCGCCGGGAGCGTCGACCGGGTGCTGGTGATGAAGGACGGCCGGGCGGTGGAACACGGCCCGGTCACCGAGGTGCTGGGCACTCCGCGCGAGCCGTACACCCGCGCGCTGCTGTCGGCGGTACCCCGGGTCGACGCCCCGGAGGCCCCGGGCGCCGCGGCCGCGCCTTCCGCCGGCGACGTCCTGCTCGAAGCCACCGACCTGCGCCGGGAGTTCGCCACCCGCGGCCTCACCCGGCGCACCGCCCCCGTCACGGCGGTGGACGGCGTCTCGCTCACCGTGCGGTCCGGCGAGACGCTGGGCATCGTCGGCGAGTCCGGCTCCGGAAAGACCACCCTCGGGCGGATGCTCGTCCGGCTGCTGGAGCCGACCGGCGGCCGGCTCCACTACCGCGGCCGGGACATCGGAGCACTGGGGGAGAAGGAACTGCGCCCGCTCAGGCGGGAGTTGCAGATGGTCTTCCAGGACCCGGTGTCCTCGCTCAACCCGCGCCGCACCATCGGGGAGTCCGTCGCGGACCCGCTGCGCATCGCCGGCGAGAGCGACGAGCGCCGCATCCGCACCCGGGTCGGCGACCTCCTCGAACGCGTGGGCCTCGACGCCGACTGGTACCACCGCTATCCGCACGAGTTCTCCGGCGGGCAGCGGCAGCGGGTCGGCATCGCCCGGGCGCTCGCACCAGAGCCGCGACTGATCGTCTGCGACGAACCGGTCTCCGCGCTGGACGTCACCACCCAGGCCCAAGTGGTCGAGCTGCTGGGCGAGTTGCAGCGCGACCTCGGCCTCGCGCTGGTCTTCATCGCCCACGACCTCGCCGTGGTCCGGCAGGTGAGCGACCGGGTCGCGGTGATGCGCGCCGGGCGGATCGTCGAGCAGGGCGACGCCGACACGGTCTACGACTCGCCGCAGCACACCTACACCAAGGGCCTGTTGGCCGCCGTCCCGGTCCTGGACCCGACCGAGGCCGCCGCCCGCCGCCACGCCCGCCTGGCCTCCGCCACCGCCTGACCGGCCCTTCGGACCGTCGGGCCCTCCACCCGCGGAGGGCCCGACGCTCCGGCCCGACCCGACGCGGCCGAACAGCGAACACGGGCGGCCCGCAGGGCCTTCAGTCCGCGATCGCGTCGTTCCCGATCCGGTCCAGGAGGACGTCGAGGCCGGCCGTCAGTTCCTCCGCCGGATCGTGGTCGGCCAGCAGCGAGGCGAGCGCGCGCAGGCGCGGGTACTCCGCGGCCGGCAGCCGGTGCAGTCCGAGCCTCAGCAGCGGTTCGGGCTCGTCGGGATTGTCGACGACCTGACGCTTGTCGACCAGCAGGTAGCCCAACACCCAGCCGACGACGGCGCGGTAGACCCGCAGAGTGGAGTGGTCGTCGTAGCCGGCCTGGCCGAGCACGGTCAGCAGTCGTTCGTTGAGCCGGAGCATCGGGGTGGAGCGGCGGGCCAGCGGGACGGTCAGCGGGCGGGTGGCCACCAGGGGGAACAGTTCGGGGTGCGCGTCGGCGACCCGGTGGAAGGCGCGGGCGATGCGGTGGACCTCCGCGCGCCACGCGACCCCGGAGTCGGGGTCGGGACGGACCGGCTCGGGCTCCGCGTCCAGGCTGTCGTTCACCTCGACGTAGAACGCCTCCACCATGCCGTCCAGCAGCGCCTCCTTGCCGGCGGCGTACCGGTAGAGCGCCATCGGTTCCACGCCCAGGTCCGAGGCCAGGCTGCGCATGGTCAGCGCGGCCAGGCCCTCGCGGTCGACCAGCGCGACGGCCGCTCGCAGCACGCGCGGCCGACTCAGCCGAGCCCGGTCGGGCGATGCGGGCTTCTCGTTCCTCCCGGCCGTCGGGCCGGGGTTCCCTTCACTTCCCATGGCCGTCTCCCGATCGTTCTCGGCCGCTTGACTCGTCCATGCACGAAGCGCAGGCTGTAAGTATACAAGGTAAATGTCCGACATATGGATACATGAGAGGTGTACGTCACCTGGGGCGCGCCGCGAGGGCGCGTGGCTCGCGCCCACTCCCGGTGCCCCGCACGCACGAGTGGATGGACAGGAGACATGAGAACCGCAGGAAAGTTCGGCAAGCTCGCTCCGCAGTTCCCGGAAGCCCTCAAGGACTTCACCGCCTACGCGAAGGCCCCGCTACCGCCGCCCCCCGCATCGGTCGACTGGGCCACCAACGTCGCCACGTGGCCGATGGACGGCAACGACCAGTACGGCGACTGCACCATGGCCGCCGCCGCGCACATGATCCAGTCCTGGAACGCCCAGACCAAGATGAAGGACGCCGAGCCGACCGAGCAGCAGGTCGTCGAGGAGTACAAGCGCCTGTCCGGTGGCCAGGACACCGGCCTGGTCGAGTCCAACGTGCTCAAGACCTGGCACCGCGGGGGCCTGTGGGGCAACAAGGCGGTGGCCTACGCGCCGGTCAACGTCCACGACAAGACCGCGCTCCAGCAGACCATCGCCCTCTTCGGCGGCGTCTACGTGGGCATCCAGGTGCCGGCCAACGCCCAGGAGCAGTTCGCGGAGGGCGAGCCGTGGACCCTGGACCCGGGATGGCAGCAGCAGTCGATCGTGGGCGGGCACGCGATCCCGCTGCTCGGCTACGACGACGACTGGATCTACGCGATCACGTGGGGCGGAGTCCAGCGGATCGCGTGGGACTGGTGGTTCACCTACGCCGACGAGGCGTGGGCCGTCCTGTCGCAGGAGTACAAGGAGGTGGGTGAGGTCAACGGCATCGACCTGGCCACGCTCACCGCGGACCTCAAGCAGGTCTGAGCAGGCTGGGCCGGCAGGCCCGTCCCGCGGGGGCTTTCGTCTCGGCCCCCGTCCGGACCGTCATTCGAACATCCCTGGGAGGCGTGTGATGTCGGACGTCGCCGAACACCTGAGCCCGATCGACCACATCGTGGTGCTGATGCTGGAGAACCGCTCCTTCGACCACATGCTCGGCTGGCTCTACACCGACCAAGGCAATGTCTCCCCGCTGGGCCAGCCGTTCGAAGGCCTGACGGGCAGCGAGTCGAACCCGGACGGGGCCGGCGGGAAGGCCGGGGTCTTCCGGATCAACGGCACCCGTCCGGTCGACTACTTCATGCCCGGGGCGGACCCCGACGAGGGCTACCGGGCGACCAACAAGCAGCTGTTCGGCACCGCCGCCCCGGGCGAGCCCGCTCCCGCGGCGACGAACGACGGCTTCGTCGCCGACTACGCGGCCACCCTGCCGCTGCGACACCGGCCGGGATGGTCGGTGTATCCGGGGACGACGGCCTCGGACATCATGGGGTGCTTCACCCCCGCCGCGCTGCCCGTCCTGTCGGGTCTGGCCCGCGGCTACGCCGTCGCCGACCACTGGTTCGCGTCGGCGCCCACCGAAACCATGCCCAACCGGGCGTTCGTCTGTTCCGGCACCAGCCAGGGACACCTGGACGACGGCACCCACACCTTCACCACCCCGAGCGTCTTCGGCCTGCTCTCCGACCACGGCATCGGCTGGGCGGTGTACGGGTACGCCAAGCAGCCGCTCACCCGCGGCAACTTCCCCGACATCCACGCCGCCGCCTCGCACTTCGGCCTCTTCCCCGGCTTCCGGACCGCCGCCGCGGCCGGCAGGCTGCCGCCGTTCACCTTCCTGGAGCCCGGCTGGAGCTCGACCGGCAACAGCCAGCACCCCAACTACGACGTCGCGCTCGGCGAACGGCTCATCCATGACGTGTACTACGCCCTGCGAAGCGGTCCCGCCTGGCCGAAGACGCTGCTGGTCATCACCTACGACGAGCACGGCGGCTGCTACGACCACGTCCCGCCGCCCGCGGGCGCGACCCCTCCCGACAACTCGGTCGGAGAGTTCTCCTTCGACTTCACCCGCTTCGGCGTGCGCGTGCCCACCGTCCTGGTCTCCCCGCTGATCGAGGCCGGCACCGTCTTCCGCGTCCCCGAGGGCACCACCCCGCTCGACCACACCAGCATCCTCAAGTCCGTCGAGCAGCGCTGGAACCTGCCCTCCCTCACCGCCCGCGACGCCGCGGCACCCGGCGTCGGCCCCGTCATCACCCTGACCACGGCCCGGACCGACGACCCGCTCGCCGGCGTCACCGTCCCCACCTCCACCGGCACCAACCCCGCCCGGTTGGAGACCTCCCACCTCAGCCAGGTCTACGCCGACCTGGTCGCCCACGGGCACATCCCCCAGTGACGGCCCGTGGAGGTGAGCCGTGAACTCCGTGTCCCGTGCCGCCGCCCCCCGCGTTCCCGCGTGGCTGGCGGCGCCGCTGGCCCTCGCCACGGCGGTTCCGGTGTCACTGGGCCTGTGGCTCGGCTCGCACGCACCCCCGGTCGCGGACCTCCGGCTGGAACTGGCCGGCAGCGCGGCCCGGGCGGGGCTGACGGTCGGCAGCCGCACCCGTGACTTCCAGCTCGCGCTGAACGCCGGCTACGGCGTCATCGCGGGCTACGTGGTGTCGCTGCTGGCCGCGATCCTGCTGGGCCGGTACACCATCTACAGCCACCACGCCCACCACCGCCTCACGGTCACGGGCGTGTACGCCGTCCTGGTGGCGGGCGGCTGCAACCTGGCGGAGAACCTCCTGCTCACCCGCGGTCTGGATCGCCTGCCCGGTGGCGGCGACCTGCCGTTCGCGGTGGCGACCGGACTCGCCACGGTCAGATGGCTCCTCCTCGGCCTGACCGCGCCCGTCGCGCTGATCACGGTCCTCGTGATCCTCAAGCGCGCCGGCGAAGCGCTGTGGCGCCGCACGGTCCAGGGGCGGCTCGGCCACCGGCACGGTACGGGAGACGACCCCGCCGACGAGCCCGCGCCTCCTCCCGAGCCCGATCCGGGCCCCCGGGGCCCTCGGGCCGCTCTCGCCGCGGCCGTTCTCCGGCTGCGTCGAGGAGGGCGCGGTGCGCGGGCCGCCCCTGAACACCCTGACGTGATCCCGCCCTGGCCGGTGATCTGCGCGGACGGCGAGCGCTGGCCGGAGGGCCCTCGCCAGCACCCCCCGCTCGGCAAGCAGGCCCGGTGGCGCAACGGCGCCCGGGTACCGCCGGGCCGTGAGCAGGCCGCCCTCGGATTCTGCGTCTCCGGCGGTGGCATCCGCTCGGCCTGCGTGACGCTGGGAGCGCTGCAAGCCCTCCGCGAGCCGCTGTGCAAGGCCCGCTACCTCGTCTCGGTGTCGGGCGGTGGTTACACGGCGGGTGCCATGCAACTGGCCCTGACCGGCTCCCGGGACGGCGGCGTACCCCCACCGGCCGGTGTCCGCCCGGACAACGTCTTCGAACCCGGTTCACCGGAGGAGGACCACCTGCGCCGGCACTCGAAGTACATCGCGGAGGGCACCGGCCAGTGGATGACCGCCCTGGGGGTGATCCTGCGGGGCCTGCTCGCCTCACTGAGCCTGCTCGTCGCGACCGTGCTGGTGCTGGGACTGGCCCTGAGCTGGGCGTACCACGAGGTGCCGCTGACCGACCTGAGCCAGCTGACCGCCCCGGGGGCGGTGCTTCCCTCCGGCGGCCCACCGCCGACGGGCCCGGCCTTCCGGGGGCCGGCGGTCGCGGCCGTCCTGGCCACGGCCGGCGCGGCGGCCGTCTGCTGGTTCCTCTGGCTCCTGGTCTTCACCTGGGCGAGCCGGCTCGCCCGCACGGCGAGGTGGCTGGCCGCGCTGTTCCGAGTCTTCGTGGTGTTCGCCCTGCTCCTGGCCGCCGTGGTCGTCGTCGTTCCCCTGCTGGCCTGGGGAACCGTCCGGGCGCAGTTCGCACTGAACGCGAGCGGCCCGCAGTTCGGCGTGGGCATCGGCAGCACCGCGCTCTTCACGTACCTGGCCGTCCTGACCGGGGTGCTGTGGCGACGCCGCGAGACCGTCGGCCACGGTTTCGGCAAGGTGGTCGACGTCCTGAGGGGAAAGTCCCAGCTGACGCGGGCCGTGCCGAACGGGTTCGTCCAGTACCTGGTGGTGTGGGCCGTTCTCCTCATGCTGGCCGCCATGTTCCTCCTGATCCTCGGCTGGGCCACCGCGACGGCGCGGAACTGGGACTGGAGGTGCCAGATCGCCGTCCCGGCCGTCCTCGCGCTGCTCGCGTCGAGCCTCGACCAGACGTGGATGAGCCTCCACCCGTTCTACCGGTCCCGACTGGCCTCGGCGTTCGCCGTCCGCCGGGAGAGCGACCCCGACGGAGAAGTGGTCGCGCGGCCCTACGAGTTCGGCACCGAACAGACGAAGCTCAGCTGGTACGGCCGGCGACACGACGGCTTCCCCCAGGTCATCTTCGCCGCGGCGGCGAACCTGTCCGGCAGCGAACGTACGCCGCCCGGCCGTCGCGCGGTGTCGTTCACCCTCTCGCACGACTACGTCGGCGGTCCGGACATCGGCTACGCCAGCACCCGCCGCCTTGAGGAACACACCAGACGCCACATCGTCAGGGACCTCACCGTGCAGTCCGCCGTCGCCGTCTCGGGGGCCGCCTTCGCCTCCGCCATGGGAGGTCAGGCGCGCGCGTTCCAGACCCTCTTCGCCCTGTCCAACGCCCGGCTCGGCACCTGGCTGCCCAACCCCGCGACCATGGCGGCACTGTGGGAACGCGACAGCGACTGGACCCTTCCCCGGCAGCCCATCGTCCGACGCCTGCCCTACCTGCTCCGCGAGGTCTTCGGCCGGTACCCGATGGACGACCGCCTGCTGTACACCACCGACGGCGGCCACTACGAGAACCTGGGCCTGGTCGAACTGCTCCGCCACGGCGTCCGCACCGCCGTGTGCATCGACGCGAGCGGAGGCATCCCGCCGTTCGCCGCCACCCTCGCCCAGGCGATCACCCTCGCTCGCGAGGAACTCGGCGTCGAGATCGTTCTGCACTCCCCGGAGCGGCTCGTCCCCGGCAGCGGCTGGCCGCTCAGCCCCAGGCACCCCCTGGCCGGGCTGAACGCCCGCCTCTCGGCCACGTCGGTGGTCACCGGCGACATCATCTATCCGCAGGACCTGGTCAAGGACGGAAGACGCCGCGGCCGCAGGGGCAGGCTGATCGTGGCCCGAGCGACGCTGACCAGGGACATGCCCTATCAACTGCTCGCCTACGCGAACTCCCACCCGGTCTTCCCGCACGACGGCACCAGCGACCAGTGGTTCGACCACAGCCAGTTCGACGCCTACGAAACGCTCGGCCGCTTCCTCGGCGAACGGGCCGGAAGGGCACTGGACCACCTCTTCCGGCCGCTGTGACCACCGGTTCGGCCGCATCGGGGCGTTCCTCTTCGGATTGCGGGCGCATATCGCCCCTCTTAGCCTGCAGATGCCCTACAAGGCGAGACCGAGGAGCGAGTCATGACTGGCCGAACGACCCCTTCCGGGCGTGTACTTCCCCGATTCGAGGAGGCCGAGGGACTGGGCCCGGAGGACGCCCGGTTCGTGAGCGATCTCGTGGCCGTACTGGAGAGGCACGGAAACCTCGACCGTTTCGGCCTGTGCCTGTTGCACGACCACTTTCCCGTCGCCTCCGACGAGATCCTGGTCGAGACCCACGACTCCGACGCGCGCACGCTCCACATCCAGGTCGAGAAGGCGAGCACGACCAAGCACGCCAAAGCGTCCCAGTGGCGGTTCGTGAAGACCGACCGGAGTGCCGACGGGGTCGAGAGCCTGGCCTATCAGGTGACCCTCCAGTGCACGCTGGCCAGCGGTTGCCCGGGAAGTGACAGCAGGACGCCTTGAACCCGCCTCCCGGACCGCCCCGCTACGGGCCGGCGTCCCGGGCGGCGGCGGGCTGGTGGAGATGGTGGTGCGTCGCGCTGCTGCTGGTGATCGCGGTGTGCTGGGCCCCGCGGCCCGCGCGGGCCGCGACCGTCGACGACTGCCGTGCGGAACTGCTCGACGCGGCCCACGCGGACACCGTGCTGCGGATCTCCAGCCGTGGCCAGCCCATCGCCGAGGCCCAGGTGGTCACCACGGTCCAGGTGCCCACCACCTGGCCGTACGCCGGTGACCTCCTGCTGAGCGAGAACTCCGACAAGTACCGGCACGCGATGCACTGCCTCCTGCGGGATCCGGTGGCACCCGGGGAGCAGGCGGCGGCCAGGGACAAACGCCCCGACGAGTGGCGGGTGCACAGCCCGCAGGTGACCGTGGAGGCCCCCCGGGTCAAGGTGCGGTACGAGACCCTCACCTGGCTGGACCACCACGGAGCCTTCGCCGTGGGGCCGTGGACGATCCGGGTGGGGACCGAGCACTGGCGGCTGTCCCTCACCCCGCCGACCCTGCTGCGAGGCGTCCGCTGGGAACGGGTCCAGATCGACCTGGGCGGCCTGGACGCCTTCGAGGTCTCTCCCACCCCGCAGGCCCTCGACAGCGCGGGCATCGTGTGGACCGGGCTCGGACCACCCGGTGATCAGGACCCGGTGGTGGCGGTGAGGGTGGTGCCCCGGTGGCAGCGCGCCTGGACGGCGAACGCCGGCACCGAACCCTTCCTCGGCATCAACCGCGGCGCGCTGGCGGCCTGGTGGGTGGCCACCTCGATGGTGGTCGTGGCGGCCGCACGACGGGCCCGCCGTCCGCCGACGGACGGCGAGGTCACCACGCTGCAGAACCGCAGCAGCGCGGCCCTCACGCGGTGGGGCCTGCTCACCGCCGTCATGGGCCTGGCCCTGCTGCTGTACACCGAGGTCCTCGAAGCGGTCGCACCGCGCTGGCTGGGCTACGAGTCGCGCTGGCAGATCCTGCTCGGCCTGCTGGTCGGCTGGGTCCTCCTGGCCCTGGCCCGCCCGAGGAGGTCGGTGGTCCTGGCCGCGTCGCTGGTGGCGGCGGCCGGAGCGCTGGTGGCCGCGCTGCCCTCCCTCTTCGGACTTCCCCCGAAACTCACGCCCCTCACCAGCCCGTCCGCCGGCGGCATCGCCGCGCTGACGGTGATGACCGCGGCGGTGCAGTGGCTGTGGCTGGCCGGCCCCGTGCTCTGGGCCTGGCGGCTCCTGCGTGAGGGCGGGATGCTCCGGTCACCGGCGACCCCGTGGCGCCTGCGCCGGATCGGACCGGTACTGGCCGCGCTCACCCTCCTGCTGCTCGGCTGGGCGTGGTGGGCCTACGAGCACCAATGGCGGCGGATCAGCTGGCTGAGCGACCGCACCGCACCGGCGTACGGCTCCCAGCACCGGCTCCAGCTGAGCCACGACCTGGTGAACCACGCCTCCGCCATCCCGGTGTGGAGCTACGCCCACACCTGGGTGCTGACGGCCGTCGGGATCGTGGCCCTGCTGCGGGCCAGGAACCTGGAGGTCCGGATGCCCCCCGCGAATCCCACCCGACTGGACTGCCTCCTGCTCGCCCTGTTCTTCGCCCTCGTGGTGGCCTGGCGCCCGAGCTCCTACGCGGGCAGCCAGCTGTCCACCGGCATCTGGCTGGTGGTGGACATCGCCGCGGTCTACGGCCTGCTGGCGGTGGGCCGTCGCTGGGCGGTCCTGACCAAGCACCTGGAGGGGTACGACGCGGCTCCGTCGCTGAACGAGGCGATGACCGAGGCACGCCGCAAGGACCTCATCGACCGGGCCCGCCGCTACCGGGAGCTGATCGCCATGCTGCGCCGCCAGGACGAGTGGCCGGGCGAGGGCCCGCTGAGCCGGCACGCGGTGGAGAAGGAGCTGAGCGGCCTGCACCGCTGGCGGCACGCGCCCGGAACCGGCGACGCGGCCCGGCCCTGGCTGCCCAGCCAGGTCACGGTCGTGGACGTCGCCCTGAGCTGGGGGCCCCATGCCAAGTGGTGGGACAACGCCCGCCGGGCCGCGCTCCTGGCGGCCGTCTTCGGCCTTCCCGGCAGTTTCGTCATGGTCTGGGTGGCCTACGCGGCGGACGAGCAGTGGATGACCACGGGGCAGAACCCCACCGGAGTACCCGACCTGGTGTGGATGTTCGTCTCCTGGGAGCTCACCTGGGCGGGCGCGGGGCTGCTCCTGGGAGCGCTCTGGCGCATGCTGCCGGGTCGCCGCGGCCCGACACGCGCCTCGAGCCTGGTGTTCACCTATGCCCTGGGGATCGGCCTGAGCGTCCTGGCCAGCCGCCTCACCGACCAGGCGCTCGGCAGCGTGGCCCTGGCCACCTGTCTGATGCTCCTGGTGCTGACCCTCACCGGCATCGCCATGGACGTGGACACCTTCCGCTCCGAACGGCGCTTCTGGCCCAGCCGGACCGAGCAGCTGTTCTCGATCTACCAGCTCCGGGGCTTCTCCGTGCACATCGCCTACGTGCTGGCCCAGGTGGCCACGGCACTGACCATTCTGAAGTTCTTCGCCGGTTCGGACGTCCGGGGTCTGAAAGGGTGACGATCGTCCTCCCGGGGATCCCGGTCCTCGGGAAGGCGGTCGTCATCGCCATTCGACCGTGAGCCGGCCGGCCCGCTCGTCGACGTCGGTGCCGAGTTCGGCGCAGGCGGTGGTGAACCGCTCGCGGATCCACTCCCACTCCTCGCCCCGGGCGAGACGGGTGTGGCAGAAGTCCAGGAACAGCGGTACCGCGTCCAGGCGCACCGGCGCCAGGTGGGCACGGTCCGGGCCGTCCAGGGTCACCAGGAAGAGCAGGCCGAGGTCGTTGCGCAGCGCCGGGTCGACGGCGTAGTCGTCGATGAAGTCGCCGAGGTCGTACAGGACGCTCTCGGCCACGCCGTGGAAGACGTGGGCGGAGTGCCCGGCGACGAGCGTCGCCCCGGCGGTCAGGAGCCGCGGGGCCGCCGCGCGCACGTGCGACGGCGGGTGGGAGGTCATGTTGGGGCCCCAGTGCGGGGTGACCAGCACCGCGTCGGCCTCCCGCGAGGCGCGGGCCACCAACTCGGTGAGCCAGTCGGGCACGCCCGTGCGGAGCTCGGCCCACGCGACCCCGGGACGCCGGGCCCCGGCCGCGTACTCCTCCGGGTGGTCGGTGACGCCGACCACCGCCAGCCGCGCCCCGCCGGCCTCCAGCACGGCGAACTCCCGGGCCGCCGAGGCGTCCCGTCCGGCGCCGACCGTACGGACGCCCGCCCGTTCCAGCAGGTCGCAGGTGTCGGTCAGGGCGTCGAAGCCGTAGTCCAGGGCGTGGTTGTTGGCGAGCGTCACGCAGTCCACCCCCAGCTCGGCCAGGACCGCGGCGGCGGAGGGAGGGGCGCGGAAGAAGAACGGCTTGTCCGGGTCCGGCCAGCGCTCACCGCGGCCGGAGACGCAGCACTCCAGGTTGAGCACGACGAGATCGGCCCCCGCCAGCAGCTCCCGCACCTCCGCGGACAGCAGCGTCGCCGGCGTCGGCGCGTGCCGCAGCGCCTCGGCGACACCGCGTCCGAGCATGGTGTCGCCCGCGAGTGCCACCGTGAGAGCCATCCTCCCGGCCTGCTTCCTGCCGTACCTTCGCGCGCGCCCCCGCCCCTCCAGGCTCGGCCCGTGCTCCGCCGTAGGCAACCCGCCGGCCCGTACGCCCGGATGCGCGGGGCCCCTGGCGGGGACGACCCTGGAGAGGAGGGCTCCCGGCCGTGGGGACAGCGCGCGAACCCGGGACCCGCGCGACGAAGGGACGGCGGTCATGGTCACCGCACGGGACATCATGCACACCGGGGCGACCTGTGTGCTGGAGAGCGAAACGCTGGAGACGGCGGCGCGGCGGATGCGTGAGCTGGACGTCGGCGCCCTGCCGGTCTGCGGGACCGACGACCGGCTGCACGGGATCGTCACCGACCGCGACATCGTGGTCAAGTGCCTCGCCGAGGGCCGGGACCCCAGGACCACCACCGCCGGCGACCTCGCCGAGGGCAAGCCGGTCACCATCGGCGCGGACGCCGACCAGGGCGAGGTGCTGCGGCTCATGGAGGAGCACCGGATCCGCCGCCTGCCGGTCATCGAGGCCCACCGGCTGGTCGGCATGATCAGCGAGGCCGACATCGCCAGGCACCTGGACCAGCACGAGATCGCCGAGTTCGCCGCGGCCGTCTGCGCCCCGCGGCTGAGTCTTCCGCCGCGGCCGACCACGGGGGGCGTCAGCCGGTGACGGCGACGCTGGTGGTCCGGCCGGGGGCGACGGTGACGGTCGCGTAGGTGTAGGTCACGCCGTCGACCGTGGTGGTCCGGGGGGCCCGGGCGGTGCCGTCGACGGTGATGCCGGTGTGTGCGCCGGGGAAGCGGGCCTCCCAGGTGCGCGCCGTGGTGCCGGTGTTGGTGAGGGTGCTGCCGGTCCGCCCGTCGTGGCGCAGGGTCACGGTGCCGTCGCCGACCGGGATGTCCGCGACCTGCACCCAGCCGATGTCGTCGGGGAGTTGGGAGGCGGTGGTCAGGGAGCCGGCGGCGGCGTCGGGTTCGACGCCGAGCAGGCCCTGGACGGTCTGGCCGAGCAGGGTGAAGGGAAGCTCGGGGTAGTCGCCGTTGAGCATCCGGCCGCTGACGTGGAGCTGGTCGACGCCCTCGTAGACGTGCCGCATCCACTTCCAGGCGGTGGCGCCGTCGTGGCCCGCGAAGAAGGCGTCGGGCAGGTAGGTGTAGCCCTCCGCGTTGACGGAGGCCTGCGGGCCCGAGTCCTGGGCGTCGATGAACTTCAGGTAGGAGTCCAGGCGCGGGCCCGGGTCGAGGAGCCGCTTCGCCGGCATCAGCACGCTCGTCTCGTAGCCCCAGCCGCTGACCGGGCGGCCCTGGGTGTCGTAGCCGTGGACGACGTCGGCGGGGAGCCTCGGGTCGACGCTCCAGGTGGTGTTGACGTAGCTCTTCAGCGTGGTGGCGGCCTGCCGGTAGGCGTCGGCGCCGGCGGTGTCGCCGCGGGCGGCGGTCAGGGTCGCGGCGGCCAGGTAGGCCTGGTACTGGGCGGCGAGGGCGTCGCCGGCCTCGGCGTAGGTGCTGGTGGCGTTCTCGGCGTAACTGGCGGTGCCGGCGAAGATGCTGTTGCTCGTCGCCTGGGGGATCGGGACGCCGTGGTTGTCGATCGGCCCGGGGTGCCGGGCGATGAAGGTGCTCAGGGTGGTGCGGATGTAGTCGCTGAGCACCGGGTCGTCGGCGTAGTCGCGGTCGCCGGTCCACCGGTAGGCCTCGCCGGCCTTCTCCACCAGCTCGAAGGGGGCGGGCAGTTCCCGCACGAAGCTGTTCGGGCCGTGGTAGTCGATGCTGCCGTACGTCCTGGCGTCGAAGTTGAGGGCCCAGACCGGGAAGAGGCCGTTGGTGTCGGTGGCGGAGCCGGCGAAGCCGCGCAGCATGGTCTTGTTCTGGGCGTCGAGGCCGAGCAGGTGGGCGCCGACCAGCTGGTGGGCGAAGTCGCGGACGTAGAAGTCGGAGCGGAACGGGTAGCCGGCCCAGTAGGTGGTGTCGTAGGTGCCGGTGTGGGTGCCGCCGGTGTTGTTCTCGTCCATGTTCATCACACCGGTGGTGCCGGCCTGTTGGACCCAGCTGTTGGCCTTGGTCTTGGCCCAGTCGAACAGGGCGACCAGCTCGGCGTTGGAGGAGCTGATCCGAGGGTCGTTCGAGGCGGAGGGAGCCACGGAGGCGTCGTCCACGTTGACCCAGCCCGAGGGGGAGGAGCCGATCACCAGGGTGACCTGGTCGCCCGCCGCCACCGTGATCCGGGGGAGGGTGTACTTGGCGTACGTGCCCTGCTCGGGCAGGGGCAGCGAGCGCACCACGGTGCCGTTGACGCTGACCGAGAAGGTGCCGCCGGCCGCGCCGGTGGCGATCCAGGCCGACAGGTCGTACGAGCCGGCGCTCAGAGCGGTGACCCGCTGGCTCACCGTGTAGCCGGAGCCCGCGTCGAGGTAGGCCAGACGGTTGCCGGAGTGCGGGTTGTTGGTGGCCACGCCGGTGTGCTCGGTGAACGTCCAGCCGAGGGCGCCGTCCTCGAAGCCGGGGTTCGTGAGGACCAGCGGCTCGGTGCGGGTCAGCGTCCAGCGCTGGCCGGGTGAGGAGTCGCAGCGGCGGGCCTGAACCTGGACGTCCGTGCCTTCGGCGCCGCCCGGCGCGGTGAGGCACTGGCCGTTGTCGAGCGTCCTGAGGGTGTAACCGCCCCCGGGCGCCCGGGAGATGGTGAACCGCTCGTTGTCGGGGACGTCGGCGCAGTCCTCGGTGACGGCGGACCGCGTCCGCTGGTGTGCGGAGCCGGCCGCGACCAGGCAGCGTCCGGTCGCGGAGTCGATCAGGGCGTAGGCGGCCGGGGAGGTGGTGTTGACCCGCAGCAGCCGCCAGCGCTGGCTCAACAACCCCTGGCAGGCGGCCCGGACGGCCGGGGTGCCGGGCGCGGACTGCGCGAACCTCGTGCCCAGGCACCCGCCGTCCAGGGCGGACCGGACGACGAAACTCCCGCCGTTCACCGGGGCGTCGTCCGCCGCCCGGGCGGGGCTCGCGGCGGACACCTGGGCGGTGAGGACGGTCAGGGCCGCGAGGGCGGCGAGGCCCGA
>NZ_JAFLNG010000209.1 GCF_017427025.1 Streptomyces sp. FH025 | reverse complement strand
AAGCGACCGTTCTGGGGCGGGCTGCTGGTGACGCTCGGCGGCGCCGAGATGCTGGTCACGCTGTGGGCCCCGCTGCCCGTCCTCCTGCACATCGGGATGGAGGGACTGGCCGGGTACCTCGTGCCGGTGCTGATGGTGCTGTGCGGCCTGCTGATCCTGTTCAATCCGGCGCAGCGGCTGTTCTACTCCATCGTCGCCGTGCTCGCCTCGCTGGCCAGCTGGGTGACGTCCAACCTGGGCGGCTTCGTGTTCGGGATGCTGCTCGGAGTGGTGGGCTCCTGCCTGACCTTCGGCTGGCTGCCCGACCAGCCGCTGCGCCGTGGGAGGCAGCGGCGGGAGGACCGGCGCACCGAGCGCCGGGCGGCGGCGGCCCGGGCCAAGACGGCCGGGGTCTGACGTCCACGTCCGGCGGCACTCCGGTGCCTGACGGCGTGTGCGGTGTGTCCGGGCGCCGGCTGGGCGGTGCCCGGACCGTGCCCGGACGGCGGCGCCCCGCGTACCGGTGATGGGAGAGCACCGGCGCGCGGGGCGGTCCGCCGACCGGCGTCGACAGCCGTCCGTCACGGAAGGCCGGCGGAGGGCCGATGGTCCCGGGTCCGACGGGGGCGATCGGCCCTTTCCGCCGCAGGTGGCCGGCGGTTGACTGGGCAGGTCATGGACAACAGCAGCAGCAAGGCCACCGCCACCGGCACCGCCACCGCCGAGTACGACCGTCTGATCGCCCGTCACCACGCGATGCGACTGCGGAGACAACTCCTCACCCCCGCCTCGCCGTCGGGGCCCGGATCCGGGACGGGACACGACGTCGACTACGGCTACGGCGGCAGCGAGGGCTACGACGGAGCCGCGGACCAGCACCTGATCCGACGCGATCTCGACGTGGTCGCCCCGCTCGCGGACCTGATCGACCACCTGTACGCCGTCATGTTCCGCCGCCGCCCGTACCTGCGCTCGCTCTTCCCCGCCTCGATGGAGTTCCAGCAGGCCCACCTGGAACGCATCTTCCACCACCTGATCGACCACCTGGACCGCCCCGTCGAACTGGAGCGGATGCTCCGCCAACTCGGCCGCGACCACCGGAAGCTGGGCGTCAGGCCGGTCCACTACGAGGCCTTCGAGGAGGCCCTGTGCGCGGCCGTCCGGCACCGGGCCGGCGGGCGCTGGACGGAGGAGCTGGAGGGCGCCTGGGTGCGGATGCTGCGCTTCGCCGTCGGCGCGATGGTCGCCGGCGCCGACTCCGCGCTCACCGAACCCCCGTACTGGCACGCCGTGGTGACCGGCCACGAGCGCCGACGCCCCGACCTCGCCGTGGTGCGGGTGCGCACCGGCGAGCCGTACCCGTACAGCGCCGGGCAGTACGGCACCGTCGAGCACCCGACGCTGCCGCACACCTGGCGGCAGTACTCGATGGGCTGCGCCCCGCGCTCTGACAACGAGTTGGAGTTCCACGTCCGCCGCACCGGCCCCGGCGGCGTCAGCGCGGCACTGGTCGAGCGCACCGCCGTCGGCGACCAGCTGCGCCTCGGCCCGCCGCGCGGCAGCCTGCTGCCCGACGGCGACGCCCGCGACCTGCTGCTGGTCGCGGGCGGCACCGGGCTCGCCCCGATGAAGGCGATCGTCGAGCAGCAGGCCGTCCACCGCCCGCCGGGCCGGCGGGTCCACCTGTTCGTCGGCGCGCGGGACCGGTCGGACCTCTACGACTGGCAGGCGCTCTCCGAACTCGGCCTGCACAAGCCGTGGTTGTCGCTCACCCCGGTGACCGGTGACCGGCTCGCGGACGCCGTCGCGGCCGCCGGGGACTGGCGCGAGCACCTGGCCTGCGTCAGCGGGCCGGCCGGGATGGTCGCCTCGGTGCGCTCCGAACTGCTGGCGGCGGGGCTGCCGTTGACACAGGTCCGGTACGACCAGGTGCTCGCCCGGTAGCTCCGGTCAGCGGAAGCAGTACGAGTCGGAGGAGGCGTCCCCGCCCGCGAGGTGGGTCTGGTGGACGCGCAGGCCCCGGAAGTCGGCGCCGTGCGGGAAGAAGCGCTCGTCGATGCGCAGCCCGCCGGCCTCGGGGTCGGCGTCCAGCTTGACCAGCCAGGGCTCGATGCCGTCCGGGTAGAACTGGTCGTCCCAGGCGCCGTAGAGGGAGTTGGTGAGGTAGAGCCGCCGCCCGTCCCGGCTGATCTCCACCATCTGCGGCGCCCCGCTCAGCGGCCGTCCGGGCTCGGCCGGGTGCGGGGTGCGGGCGGTGATCCCGCCGAGGCGGACGGAGGAGGCCAGCCGGGGGTGGAACGGGTCCGAGACGTCGTACTGGAACAGCTCGCCGGTGCCCCAGGCGGAGACGTACAGCCAGCGGTCGTCCACCGACAGGTTGATGTCGGTCACCAGTGGCGGCACCGCCCCGAAGGGCTGCAACGCGGGCGGCAGGTCCTCGGTCTTGGCCGGTTCGGCGGGGATCTCGATCACCTTGCGCGCGGTGAACGCGGGCCCCTCCCGGTACCAGAGCCAGACCGAGGAGGAGAGGTCCTCGACGTTGGTCACCACCCCGGCGAAGCCCCACTCGGCCTGCGGATCGTGGGCCGGGCGCAGCTCCAGCACCATCTGGTACTGGTCCCCGAGGTCGATCCGCTGGAGGTGGCGCCCGGTGGACAGCTCCCAGAAGTGCAGCGCGTGACCGTACTTGCGGGCCAGCAGCTGCTCGGGCAGCACCCCGGCCTCCACCATCCACGGGGTGCCCCACTCGCTGGTCACCCCGACGTTCGTCCCCAGGTGCCACCACACGTCGTACGCGAAGTGCTGGGGCCCGCGCTCCGTCTCCCAGGCGCGCAGCACGTCGAAGGTGGTGTGGTCGAGCAGCGCCACCCCGCCGGGCCCGTCGGTGCCCTCGCCGGAGCCGAGGCAGGACAGGAACACACCGTCCGGGCCGCAGTGCAGGGTGTGCGGCCGCGAGTAGCCGGCCTTCGCCGCCAGCTCGTCCGGCTCGACCGTCTTCACCAGCCGCGGCCGGACGGGGTCGGGCCGGGTGTCCATCACGTGCAGCCGGGAGGAGCGCAGCCCGGGGAGCAGCAGGTACCGCCGCTCGGGGCTGTGGTGGTCCGCGTGTGCGAGGGCGCTGGAGCAGGCGTTCCACCCGAAGTGGTGCAACTCGTCGCCCAGGGTCGGTAGTTCGGCGAAGTTGAGGACCTTCCCGTAGCTCGCCGAGTCCGGATCGGTGTCGACGGTGAGCAGTGCGTCCGGCTGCTGCCCGCTGCGGTCGAACCCGGCGACGTACGCCAGCTTCTCCGGCGGCGCGGCGATCGCCTCGGCGGCGGAACGGTAGAGCGACGGATCGGTGTGCCCGTGCCGCTCCTGCTTCCCGTCGTGCCCGTGGTGCCCATGCTGCCCGTGGTGCTCATGCTGCATGCAAACTCCCCAACTCGCCTTGTCCGTCCGGGAAGCGTTCCACAGGACCACCGGCGCACAGCAGGCGCACGAGAAGCGGCCGGGGGTGCGCGAGGCTACCCTTGCGAGGTGCAGAACAGCATCACCGGGGGGATCTTCAAGGCGCCGGCTATCCAGGCGGAAACCGCGCACGTCACGTTAGGCGTCCGGCCGCCCACGATCGCCGGCCTGCCGCCGCTGGCTTCCGCGTTCACCGGGCGCGACCGGGAACTCGGCGAACTGGAAACCCTGTTGACCTCGGACGGTCCACTGGTCGTGACGGTCACCGGCCTCGGCGGCATCGGCAAGACCACGCTCGCCGTCGCGGCCGGCCATGCCCTCCTGGAAGCCGGCCGCTTCGCCCTGGCCCTCTTCGTCGACCTCCGGGGCTACGACGAGACTCCGATGGAAGTCGGGCAGACGCTCGACACCCTGCTTCGAGCCCTCGGCGTCCCGGCCGAACACATCCCGCCGGACCCGAATGCCCGTGCGACTCTGTATCGCGACCAGTTGGAGAAGCACGGCGAAGGCGTCCTCGTCATCGCCGACAACGCCTCGGCCGCGGAACAGGTCCGCCTCCTGCAACCGCCGTCCGGTCGCCACCGCCTCCTGGTGACTTCGCGTGAGACTCTTCCCAGTCTGGGTTCCCGGCTCCATCGCGTGGGTGTGCTCTCGCCCGAATCGGCGGTGGCCGTCCTCGACACCGCCGTCAGAACCGCCCGTGCGGACGACGACCGCATCGCAGGCGACCGCGACGGCGCCCGCCGGATCGCCGCGTTGTGCAGCCACCTCCCTCTCGCCCTCAGGCTCGCGGCCGCCCAGTTCGTACTGGACCAGCACCTGCGACCGGTCGAGCTGGCGGAGGACTTGGAGGACCACGCCGCCCGGCTCGACCTCCTGCACGACGGCGAGACCGGTATCCGCCTCGTACTCGACCGTTCCCACCGCCGACTCACTGCCCCACAAGCGGAACTCTTCCGCCTCCTGGCCCTCAGCCCCGGCCCCGACATCTCCACCGAGGCCGCGGCCGCACTCACCGACCGGAAGCCCCGCGAGGTCCGCTCCCACCTGGCCGGACTCGCGGGCACGGCCCTGATCGAACAGGCCTCCGAGGGCGGCCGCTGGTACCTCCACGACCTCGTCCGGGCCTACGCCCTGGAACGAGTGGAGCAGCACAAGCGGAAGAGCGCGGCTGCCCGGCGGCGCGTGCTCGACTACTACACCGTCACTGCGAACGCTGCCGACGACCACGTGCAAGCACTGCCCGGCGAAGACGTGTCCTCCCTGTTCCGTGACCGGGCTCAGGCGCTGGAGTGGTTCGACTCCGAGCGCGTCAACCTGGTGGCGGCAGTCCAGACGGCGGCGGCGACGGGCAACCCGGACATCGCGATGTCCCTGGCTCCGGCCCTCTGCTGGTACCTGGAGCGATCGTTCCGCCCCGACGAGGCCCTCGTGGTGATGGGTGCGGCTCTGGAGGCGGCTCTTGCCGACGACGAGGATTCCGTGAACGCCGCAACTGCGTGGAACAACTTCGGACTCGCGCTCGGGGAAGTACTACGCCTGGACGAGGCCGTTGAGGCCTTTCACCGGGTGTCCTCGATCTGCTCGGATCTCGGCAACCGCTCCGGGGAAGGCGGTGCCCAGGACAACCTCGGGAACGCGTTGAGAGGCCTGCGACGGTTCGACGAGGCCATCGCGGCGCACCGCCGCGCTCTCGGTATCAACCGCGAGCTCGGTGACCGTCGGGATGAGGCGGGGACACTGAACAACCTCGGCGTCACGTTCCTTGAAATCCGCCGCTTCGAGGAGGCGAATCAGGTCCTTGAGCTCGCTCTTGCCATCTACCGGGACCTCGGCCATCGGGCCGGTGAGGCGGTCGTCTGGACGAACCTCGCCGATGTCCTACGGGAGCTGCGTCGATTCGACGAGGCGATCGAGGCACACGAGCAGGCCGTCGCGCTGTTTCGGCAGCTGGGCGATCGCCTGGGAGAAGCCAGGTCCACGAACAGTCTCGGTGTCACTCTCACGGAAGTCCGCCGGTTCGATGAGGCGATTGAGATTCTCCAAGAAGCCCGCGTCATCTTCGCGGGACTGGGAAACCGCTACGACGAGGCCGTGTCACTGGGAAATCTCGGGATCGCGTTGCGGAGCGCAAGGCGGTTCGCTGATGCCTTGGAGGTACAGAAGGCTGCTCTGGCCATCCAGCAGGAGCTGGGAGTTCGAGACAGTGAGGCCATCGCCTGGTCGAACTACGGGGCGACGCTTGAGGTCCTGAACAGGAGCGCGGAGGCCGAGCAGGCTTGTCGGCAGGCCTTGAAGGCCTTCCAGGAGTTGGGAGACCGCCACGGTGAGGGTCGGGCGTGGCTCAACCTCGGCAACTCCTTGTCGGGCTTGAGTCGCCCGGATGACGCCGCTGACGCCTATCAGCAGGCCTTGTCTATCTCTCAGGAGCTGGGTGACCGTTACGGCGAAGGCCAGGCCTGGATAAATCTCGGCGGAGCCCTTCGCTCCACAGGCAACCCCGAGAAGGCGATTCACGCGCACCGGAAGGCCCTGGAAATCGATCGACATCTGGGCGATCGTCACGGCGAAGCCGATACGTGGAACGAACTCGGACTGGACCTCAAAGCACTCGACCGACACGAGGAGGCGCTTGAGGCGTTCGGTCGGTCGCGCCTCCTGTACGACGCGTGTGGTGACGACTACCAGCACGCGGCGACGGGGATCAATCTCGGGGCCGTGCTGATCCGACTGGGCAGGTTCGAGGAGGCGGTGGACCTCCATCGGGACGTGCTCGCCATCATCCGGCCCCTCGGCTCGCACCGCGATCTGGCCCTGGCGTGGTACGGCCTCGGAGAAGCCCTGGAGGGCATCGGCGCGACGGAGGAGGCCGAGGCGGCCCACGACGAAGCCTGGAGGGCCTTCCAAGCGATGGAGACGCCGGAAACCGGGGAATCCGTGGCGTGACCGCCGCGCGCCCCGTGCCTACCGGCCGGTATCGTCGGGGCGGAACGGTGATCACCTGTCGTTGCGGCAGACGGAGCAGAGGAACGGTGTGGCGGCGGTGGAGTTTCTGGAGGACATCCTGGGTGCGCCCTACGAGGCGGCGGAGCTGACGCTGCGGCCCGACGAGGAGGGCGAGGTCTGCGCGACGCTGGTGCGGCGTCTCGTACCCGGCGCCGAGCGGGCCGTGCTGTACATCCACGGGTACAACGACTACTTCTTCCAGACCAACCTCGCCGACCACTACACGGCGCTGGGTTTCTCGTTCTACGCCCTCGACCTGCGCAAGTACGGGCGCTCGCTGCGGCCGCACCAGTCGCCGAACTTCGTGCGGGACCTCGCCGAGTACGACGAGGAGATCGACGAGGTGGTGCGGATCATCCGGGAGCTGGACGGCCACCGGCAGCTGCTGCTGAACGGGCACTCCACCGGCGGGCTGATCGGGGCGCTGTGGGCGGGGCGCCGGGCCGGGCGCGGCGTGGTGGACGGCCTGTTCCTGAACAGTCCGTTCCTGTCGATGCCCGCGGGCCCCGCGGTGCGCACCGTCGGCGGGCCGGCCGTGACGGCGATCGGGCGGCTGGCGCCGACCCGGGTGCTGCCGTCCGCGCTCAACCCGCACTACACGCACAGCCTGCACAAGGACCACAAGGGCGAGTGGGACTTCGACCTCACCCTCAAGCGCGCCGAGGGCTTCCCGCTGTACGCGGGCTGGCTCTCCGCGATCCACCAGGGCCACCGGCGGCTGCGGCACGGGCTCGGGATCGACGTGCCGGTGCTGCTGATGGCCTCGACCCGCTCCATCTCCACCACCAAGTGGCACAACGCGCTGCACCACGCGGACGCCGTGCTGCGCGCCGACGACATCGCCGCGCAGGGCCCGAGGCTGGGCCGGCACGTCACCGTCGTCCGGATCAAGGGCGGCATGCACGACCTGGTGCTCTCCGGGGAGACGGCCCGCACCCAGGCGTTCGCCGAGCTGGACCGCTGGCTGGCCACGTACCTCGGCGTCGAGGACGCCCGGCCGGCGGGGGAGCGCGCGTGACCGACGAGCCGGTGCCGGTCGGGCGGAGCACCGACCTGGGATTCGCCAAGCTCATGCCGGACCTCGACCGGGACGGCGGCTGGCTGCTCACCCTGGACGGCACCCCGCAGTCGTACGTCGACCTCGCGGACCCGACCCACCTGGAGTTCGAGTACACCCGCCGGCTCGGCCACCTCGCCGACGCCCTCGCCCCCGCCGGGCGGCCGCTGGACGTGCTGCACCTCGGCGGCGGCGCGCTCACCCTGCCCCGCTACCTGGCCGCCACCCGGCCCGGCTCGCGGCAGCGGGTGGTGGAGGTGGACGGGCCGCTGCTGGAGCTGGTCGCCGAGCACCTGCCCTGGCAGGGCCCCGGCGCGGACATCACCGCGACCGTCGGCGACGCCCGCCAGGCCTTGGCCGCGACCCCGGCGGGCTCGCAGGACCTGGTGATCGCGGACGTCTTCCACGGCTCCCGCACCCCCGCGCACCTCACCTCGGTGGAGTTCCTGCGCCTGGCCGCCGCCGCGCTGCGCGAGGGCGGCTGCTACGCCGCCAACCTGGCCGACGGCCCGCCGCTGGCCTTCGCCAGGGCCCAGGTGGCGACCGTCCGGGCGGTGTTCCCGTACGTGTGCCTGGTGGCGGAGGCACCGGTGCTGCGCGGGCGCAGGTACGGCAACATCCTGCTGGCCGGCTCCACGGCGCCGCTGCCGGTGACGGAGCTGAGCCGGCTGCTGGCCGGGGACATCTTCCCGGCCCGGCTCACCGAGGGCGAGGACCTGGCGGCCCTGGTCGGCCGCACCGCGCCGGTCACGGACGCGGACGCCACCGACTCCCCGCCCCCGCCGGACGGCGCCTTCAGCATCGGCTGAGGCCCGGCACCAGCGCCGCCGCGCGCGGTCCGGCGGTCGGCGCAGCCGCGGAATGCGGAGGCGTGGGCGGGGTGTCAGAATCGGCGCGTTCATGCCGGAGCGTGGGGCACGTCCGAAGGAGCGAGCGATGAGCGACGGGGTGCGGCCGGAGCTGGGTCAGGTGCCGGAGACGGCGCTGTGGACGCTGTGGTACCGGGCCTTGGAGGCACGGCGGCCGGACACCGTGCTGCACGACCGCGTGGCGGTCGAGCTTGTGGAGCGGATCGACTTCCCCTTCGCCGAGAAGTTCGGGCAGCAGGCGCTGGTCGGCCAGTTGCAGGCGCTGCGGACGGCCTGTTTCGACCGGGAGGTGGAGGACTTCCTGACCCGCTACCCGCGCGGGACGGTGGTCGGGCTCGGGGGCGGGCTGGAGACCCAGGCCTGGCGGGTGGACAACGGGCGGGCGGACTGGCTGACGGTGGACCTGCCGGAGACCGCGCGGCTGCGCGAACACCTGCTGCCGCCGGACGAGCGGCACCGGATCCTCGCCTCCTCGGCCACCGACCCGCGCTGGATGGCCGAGGTGGACCCGGCCCGGGGGGTGCTGATCAACACCGAGGGCCTGCTGATGTACCTGCACCCGGGCGAGGTCCGCTCGCTGATCGCGGCCTGTGCCGAGCGCTTCCCCGGCGGGACGCTGGTCCTGGACGCGGTGCCGCGCTGGTTCAGCCGGCGGAGCTTGGAGGGGAGAGTCCGGGACCGCTACTACCAGGCGCCGCCGATGCCCTTCGGCATGGACGCGGACGAGCGCGGCAAGCTGGCCGGCGCGCACCCGGCGATCACCGGGGTGCGGGAGGTGTACCCGGAAGGCGCGCGTGGCCTGCTGCGCGCCCTGCTGCCGGTCGCGCGCCGGATCAAGCAGAGGCCGTCCGTGGTCGCACTGCGTTTTGCCGAAGCTTGGAGAAACCCTGGTCGGCCTGGAACCATGGCACGGGGGCGCACGTCGTAACCAGGGATGATCGGCCGGGGGGACGGGCCGCCCGGCACGTTAGGCTGCGCCTGGGGGAGCGGCCTGGGTGCCGCCATCGGACGACCGCCGGGACGGGCGTACGGGCTCCAGGGTGAGCCGCCCGTCCCGACCTGCCACGGAGGTACTGGCCTTGCACATCGACGCCTGGATCGAGAGCGTCCCACCGACCGCGGTGTACGCGCTGGTCGGTCTGATCATCGGGATCGAATCGCTGGGCATCCCGCTGCCGGGCGAGATCGCCCTGGTCACGGCGTCCCTGATGGCCGTCAAGGGCGTGGTCAGCCCGTTCGGGGTCGCGGGGGTCGCGATCGCCGGAGCGATCATCGGTGACTCGATCGGCTACTCGATCGGGCGCAAGGGCGGCAAGCCGCTCTTCGAGAAGCTGGGACGAAAGTTCCCCAAGCACTTCGGGCCCACGCACCTGGCCACCGCCGAGCGCTCCTTCCAGAAGTGGGGCATGTGGGCGGTCTTCTTCGGCCGCTTCATCGCCCTGCTGCGCATCTTCGCCGGTCCGCTGGCGGGCGCGCTGAAGATGCCGTACTGGAAGTTCCTGATCGCCAACGTGCTGGGCGGCGTGGTCTGGGCCGGCGGTACGACGCTGCTGGTCTACAAGGTGGGCAAGAGCATCGAGCCGTGGCTGTCCCGGTTCTCCTGGGCGGGCCTGGCCGCGGCCGTCGTGATCGGCGGGATCTCGGCCTGGGTGATGAAGCGCCGGGCCGCCAAGACCCACGCGCGGATCGAGGCGGAGGAGGCGGCGAAGGCCGCCGAGGCCGTCAAGGCTCCCGCCGCGGAGTGAGCCGCGGGGCTCGGACGCTGCGGGGCTCGAACGCCGCGGGGCTCGAACGCCGCGGGGCTCGAACGCCGCGGGGCTGAGGTACGGAACGAACGAAGAAAGACGGATCGGAGACATCGTGCGGATCGGACTGCTGGGCACCGGCCCCTGGGCGGAGCGGGTGCACGCGCCCGTGCTGGCCGAGCACCCCGGGCTGGAGTTCACCGGCGTCTGGGGCCGCCGGCCGGAGGCGGCCGAGGCGCTGGGCGCCGCGCACGGCGTGCCCGGGTACGCGGACCTCGACCGGCTGCTGGCCGAGGTGGACGCGGTCTCCATCGCGCTGCCCCCGTCCGTGCAGCCCGGCCTCGCGGTCAGGGCCGCCGAGGCGGGCTGCCACCTGCTGCTGGACAAGCCGGTCGCGCTGACCGTCCCGGACGCCCGCGCGGTGGCCGAGGCGGTGCGGGAGCACAAGGTCGCCTCGGTGGTGTTCTTCACCGTCCGCTTCGGCGGGGAGCAGCTCCCGTGGATCGAGCGGCAGGCGGAGCTCGGCGGCTGGTTCACCGGCCGCTCGGACTGGCTCGGCTCGGTGTTCGCCCCGGGCAGCAGCAGCCCGTACGCGGCTTCGCCGTGGCGGCAGGAGAAGGGCGCGCTGTGGGACGTCGGCCCGCACGCGCTGTCCGTCCTGCTGCCGGTGCTGGGCGACGCGACCCGGGTCACGGCGGTGGCCGGGCCGCTGGACACCCTCCATCTGGTGCTGCGGCACGCGGGCGGCGCGTCCAGCACGCTGGCGCTGAGCCTGACCGCGCCGGCCGCGGCCGGTGGCACGGGGATGGAGCTGCGCGGCGAGCACGGCGTGGTCCAGCTGCCGCCGCGTGGCGAAGGCCCGGCGGCGGCCCTGCACCGGGCGGTGGACGCCCTCCAGGCCTCCGCGGCCTCCGGCGAGGCGCACCCCTGCGGCGCGGACTTCGGTCTGCGGGTCGTGGAGATCCTGGCCGGGGCCGAGCGCTCGCTGGCGGACGGCGGCCCGGTCGAGGTCTGAGCTCGGTAGGCGTACCGGCCCGACCCTGCCGGCCCGACCCGACCCTGCCGG